>NZ_BAAFGR010000033.1:0-56025 GCF_041154655.1 Nocardia sp. JMUB6875 | reverse complement strand
CCCCCGCACCGGCACCCGCTCCCGCGCCCGAGCCGGTGCCCGCCGAGCCCGCGGGTCCGCCGCCGGTCCCGGCGCTCGGTCCCGAGGTCCGTCCCAACTGAGACTTTCCGGGCGAAAAGGCCCTAACCGGCCCTAAGAAGTAAATGAGGTTCCGTTGCGACCCGGGCTTCGCGCCCGGGTTGCGGCTAGCCTGGGGGCGACCTTTTGCCCTTGGACAGATATAGGAAGCGAATAGATGCACGGAACCCGTGGAAAGGTATTCGGCGTGGTGGCCGCATGCGCCGCCGCCGGACTGCTCGCCGCGTGCGGTAGCAATGATTCCACCGCCAAGAGCACGCCCACGCTGACCACCACGAAGGCCCCGGCCGCCGCGACCACGACGCCCGCCGCAGGCGCGCCGTCCACGGATCAGCAGAGCCCGCAGCCCGCGCCGGATTCCGCCACCACCACCTCGCCCGAGCGGCCGCAGCCGGTGCCGAGCCAGTTCCTCACCACGCCGAACGGGTCGCCGGCCCTGTCGGACAAGGAGAAGGGCTTCATCGACGAGCTGAAGAAGGCCGGCATCACCCCGGGCTCCTCGGATATCGCGATCACCGCGGCCAATCTGGTCTGCCAGGGCAAGGCCGAGAACGCCCCGCAGGATCAGATCGTCACCTACGTGACCGCCATCGCCGGTTCCGATCCGTCCTTCGATCCGTCCAAGATGTCGGTCGAGCAGGCGGGCAAGATCTACTACGACGTCGCCTCGAAGAGTTACTGCAACAAGTGACGACGCGACGCCGAATCGGACGACGCCGGCCGCGCCCGGCGGGTTGCCTGCTGCTCGTCATCGCCGCGATCGTGATCGTGATCGTGGTGGCGCTGCTGCTGTGGTACCTGCTGGCGGGCCGGCTGCGCCTGCCCGGCCCCAAACCGCCGGGCCCGCACCGTCCGACGACGCAGTCGGCCGACTGCCCGGACGTGCTGCTGCTGTCCGTGCCCGGCACCTGGGAGTCGAACAGCAATGACGACCCCTACAACCCGAGCGCGAACCCGGCGTCGCTGATGCTGAACATCTCCAACCCGATTCGGGCCAAGTTCCCCAACGAACGGCTCGAGGTCTACACCACGCCGTACGTGGCGCAGTTCTCCAATCCGATCGCCATTCCGCCGGACGGCCAATCCTCTTACAACAACAGCCGTTCCGAGGGCGCCAAGAAGTCGGCCGACCATCTGGCCGAGACCTACAAGAAGTGTCCGCTCACCACATATGTATTGGCGGGCTTCTCGCAGGGCGCGGTGATCGTCGGCGATCTCGCCGCGCAGATCGGCGCCGGCAAGGGGCCGATACCGGAAGATCTGGTGCTGGGCGTGACCACCATCGCCGACGGTCGCCGCGATGTCGGTGCTCCGGGCGAGGCCACCGAGATCGGCCCGACCCCGCCCGGCGTGGGCGCGGAGGTGGCGCTCAAGGGCCTCAACGTCCCCGGCATCACCATGACCGGACCGCGCGGCGGCTTCGGCAAACTCGCGGGCCGCACCTTCACCATCTGTGCCGCAGGCGATTTGATCTGCGACTCGCCACGCCAGGCGCTCAGCCCCGCCAATATTCTCGGCAGCGTCAACATCCTGGTGCGCGCCGCGGGCAATCCGGTGCACAGCCTCTACAACGGCTACCAGGTGGACGACAACGGCACCACCGCCACCCAGTGGACCGTGAACTGGGCGTCGGGCCTCATCGAAAATGCTCCGCACCCGGCACATTCGTAAGTCTTTGCTCAGAGATCTTCAAGCGCCGCGGCGCAGCATGGTCCATGGGCACTCCGCCGGGTGTGTGAGCCCCACCGACCGACCCCCCAGTTTCGGGGTCACCCGGTAAAGTGCTCCGGGTTGCGACACAGCCGGGACCCGGCACGTGCGGCAACTCACATCCTTGTCCTTGTTGTGTCCTATGTGGGGCGCTCCCCACCTATTTGGAGGCATTCGCGCCGGTGAAGCACTAGCCCAGAGGTGTGAGCTGGGAGATGTTCGGCCGCTCCGAAGCATGGCCGCGCAGCCCCTCTGTAACATGTCCCTGGTTTGAGAACATCTAGCCAATAGACGGTCACCGCGCAGACCGCAACACAATTCTGCAGGTTGGCTCTCGCATGGAGCTCCCGCGGGCGAAGAGAGTCGGGGCCTCACAGGTAACAGCGGCAACGCATGCCGTCTCATGCCGCGTGTGCCTCGGAGGAGAA
The DNA here is from genome assembly GCF_041154655.1 of Nocardia sp. JMUB6875. Taxonomy (NCBI): domain Bacteria; kingdom Bacillati; phylum Actinomycetota; class Actinomycetes; order Mycobacteriales; family Nocardiaceae; genus Nocardia; species Nocardia sp. JMUB6875. The sequence continues at coordinate 53,809 of NZ_BAAFGR010000033.1, read as the reverse complement.
GAAGGAATGGACGAGACTTTCGACGATTACCTCGACGAAACGGGGAACATCACGATTCCCGAGGGACGCACCCTCGTCGACTACGTCGAGAAGCACACCCACGGTAATGACGCCAATGACTTGGCCTACCGCTACATCGACTACTCACGCGAGCGCGACGGTGAGTACCAGGACCTCACTTGGAGTCAGTTCGGCACGCGGCTGCGCGCGGTGGCCGCCCGACTGCAGCAGGTGACCAAGCGGGGCGATCGGGTCGCGATCCTGGCTCCGCAGGGGCTGGATTACGTCATCTCCTTCTTCGCCGCCATCTACGCGGGCACCATCTCCGTGCCGCTGTTCGATCCCGACGAGCCGGGCCACACCGATCGCCTGCACGCCGTGCTCGGCGACTGCACGCCCTCCGCGATCCTGACGGCGAGCTCCTCCGCCGCCGGTGTCCGCCAGTTCTTCCGGTCGCTGCCCGCGGCCCAGCGCCCGCGCATCATCGCCGTGGACGCGATTCCCGACAGCGTCGGCGAGTCCTGGGTGCGCCCGGACATCCGCGTCGACGACATCGCGTACCTGCAGTACACCTCCGGCTCCACCCGCGTGCCCGCCGGTGTGGAGATCACCCACCGCGGTGTCGGCACCAACGTGCTGCAGATGGTGAACGCGCTTGATCTGAACGAGAATTCGCGCGGCGTCACCTGGCTGCCGCTCTACCACGACATGGGTCTGCTGACGGTGATCCTGCCCGCCGTGGGCGGCAAGTACATCACCATCATGTCGCCGGCCTCGTTCGTGCGCCGCCCCGCGCGCTGGATCAACGAGCTGGCCGCGGTCGCCGACGGCGCCGGAACCTTCGCCGCCGCACCGAACTTCGCCTTCGAGCACGCCGCCGTGCGCGGCCTGCCCAAGCCGGGCGAATCGCTGGACCTGTCGAACGTGATCGGCCTGATCAACGGCTCCGAGCCGGTGACCACCACCTCGATGAAGAAGTTCAACGAGGCGTTCGCGCCCTACGGCCTGCCCAAGACCGCCATCAAGCCCTGCTACGGCATGGCCGAGGCCACCCTGTTCGTGTCGGCGACCCGGCACGAGGACGAGGCCAAGGTCATCTACGTCGACCGCAACGAGCTCAATGCCGGTCGCGTGGTGAAGGTCGAGCCGGGCACCGAGAACGCCATCGCGCAGGTGTCGTGCGGTTATGTCGCGCTGTCGCAGTGGGCGACCATCGTGGACGGCGATTCCATCGACTCGCCCGAGGGTGCCCGCGAGGTGGCCGACGGTCAGGTCGGCGAGATCTGGCTGCACGGCAACAACATCGGCATCGGCTACTGGGGCCGGGCCGAGGAAACCCAGAGCACCTTCCGCAACCAGCTGGCCCATCGCCTGCCAGAGGGCAGCCACGCCGAAGGCGTTCCGGCCGACGGCATCTGGCTGCGCACCGGCGACTACGGCGTCTATGTGGACGGCGAGCTCTACATCACCGGCCGCGTCAAGGACCTGGTGATCGTGGACGGCCGCAACCACTACCCGCAGGACCTCGAGTACTCCGCGCAGGAGGCCTCGAGCATGCTGCGGGCCGGCTTCATCGCCGCCTTCGCGGTGCCGGCCAACCAGCTGCCCGCCGAAGTCTTTGCCCAGGACAGCCATTCGGGCCTGAGCTTCGACGCCGACGATTCCAGCGAACAGCTGGTTATCGTGGCCGAGCGTGGTCCGGGCGCGGGCAAGGCCGATCCCGGCCCCATCGCGGACGCGGTCCGCGCCGCCATCTCCTCCCGGCACGGTGTCACCGCGCGTGACATCCTCCTCGTTCCGGCCGGGTCGATTCCGCGCACCTCGAGCGGCAAGATCGCGCGTCGTGCCTGCAAGGCTGAATACATCGGAGGGACACTGCGTGGTGGTTACACGCAGCAGGCCTTCCCCGATGCACCAGACGAGGAGTGAGACGACCGTCTCACAGATGAATGGCGCGAGCCGGTTCGGCTCGCGCCATTCATGCATGGATCACCACCCGGATTCACGCCGCGCACCGTACGCAGACAGGTAGCTTGAGGAACTGATGGCTGAGAACGAGGGCATCGACCCGAACCAGACGACCGACAACGCTCCGACGGCCGGCGCGCCCGCGAACACCGATATGTCGGTGGCGGAGATGCAGGAGTGGCTGCGCCGCTGGGTTTCCGGCGCGACCGGCCAGCCGATCGAGAACATCACGGTGGACCGGCCGATGGAGGAATTCGGCCTGGCCTCGCGCGATGCCCTCGCCCTCGGCGGCGATATCGAGGAGCTGACCGGTGTCGTGCTGAACGCGACCATCGTGTTCCAGCACCCGACCATCGCCTCGCTGTCGGAGCGAATCATCAACGGGGAGCCCGAGCTTCCGGCCGAGGCGGCCGACGACTCGTTCTACACCCAGGGTTTCCAGCCGGGCGAGGCGCACGACATCGCCATCGTCGGCCTGTCCACCCGGCTGCCGGGTGCGGGCGATACGCCCGAATCCACCTGGGAATTCCTGATCAATCGCGGCGACGCGATTCGCGACCTACCCGAGGGCCGCTGGTCGGAGTTCATGGACGATCCGCGCCTGGTGGAGCAGCTCACCAAGACCAACGTCAAGGGCGGTTACCTGGATCAGGACGTCCTCAAGAGCTTCGACGCCGAGTTCTTCGCGCACTCGCCGGTCGAGGTCGAGCGCATGGACCCGCAGCAGCGCTGGGCGCTCGAGCTGACCTGGGAAGCCTTGGAGCACGCCCGGATTCCCGCGAACACCCTCAAGGGTGAGCAGGTCGGCGTCTTCATCGGTTCGACCAGCACCGAGTTCATGATCATCGCGGGCATGGCGGTCGGCAACGGCGACGCCAACACCCCGCTGTCGGCCGACGGCTACGGCGTCATGGGCAGCGTCTCGGCGATCATCCCCAACCGCGTCTCCTACTTCTACGACTTCCGCGGCCCGTCGGTCGCCGTCGACACCGCGTGCTCGTCCTCGCTGGTGGCGGTGCACCAGGCGGTGCGGGCGCTGCGCAACGGCGAGGCCGATCTGGCGCTGGCCGGCGGCACCAACGTGCTGCTCTCGCCCGCCGCCACCATCGCCTTCGACGCCAACGGCGGTGTGTCCAAAGACGGTCACATCAAGGCGTTCTCGTCGGATGCCGACGGCATGGTGCGCTCCGAGGGCGCGGCGCTGGTGGTGCTCAAGCGCCTGGCCGACGCCGAGCGCGACGGCGACACCATCTACGCGGTGATCAAGGGCTCCGCGGTCAACAGCGACGGCCGCTCCAACGGCCTGCTGGCCCCGAACCCGGACGCGCAGGCCGCGGTGCTGCGCCAGGCGTACCGCGACGCCGGAATCCCGCCGTCCCAGGTCGATTACATCGAGGCGCACGGCACCGGCACCCCCATCGGCGACCCGATCGAGGCGGACGCGCTGGGCCGCGTCATCGGCCGCGGCCGCGACGCCGACAAGCCCGCCCTGCTGGGTTCGGCCAAGACCAACTTCGGTCACCTGGAGGCCGCCGCGGGCGCCGCGGCGCTGGCCAAGGTGATCATGGCGTTGCAGCACAACGTCATTCCGCCGCACCTCAACTACGCCGGTCCGAGCCCGTTCATCCCGTTCGACCAGGCGCATCTGAAGGTCACCGACGAGCCGACCGAATTCCCGCGCTACAGCGGCAAGGCCGTCATCGGCATCTCCGGCTTCGGCTTCGGCGGCACCAACGCGCACGTGGTCGTCCAGGAGTACGTTCCGACCCCGGCCACCCCCGAACTGGCGGAGACCGCCGACCTCGACGACGAGACCACCGATGTGGTCGCCGAGGCGGAGGCGATCACCGAGGCCGTCGCACCGGAACCGGAGTGGGGCGACCGCTCCGAGCCGCTGCCGATGATCATCCCGGTCTCGGGCTACCTGCCCTCGCGCCGCAAGCGCGCCGCCAAGGATCTGGCCGACTGGCTGGAATCCGAAGCGGGACAGGCGACTCCGCTCGAGGATGTGGCCCGCACGCTGGCCAAGCGCAACCACGGCCGCTCGCGCGGTGTGGTGGTCGCCAAGACGCACGAGGAAGCCATCGCGGGCCTGCGGGCCATCGCCGAGGGCAAGCCCGGCAACAGCGTCTGGACCGCCGACTCCCCGGCCCCGCTGGGCGCGCTGTGGGTGATGGCCGGTTTCGGTGCGCAGCACCGGAAGATGGGCAAGCAGCTCTACCTGGAGAACTCGATCTTCCGCAAGGCCGTCGACCAGGTCGACGAGCTGGTCGTCGACGAGGCCGGGTACTCGGTCAAGGAGATGATCCTCGACGACTCCATGGACTGGGACATCGGCACCGGCCAGGTCGGCACCTTCACCATCCAGGTGGGTCTGGCCTCCGTGCTGCGCGCGCACGGCGCGGAGCCCGAGGGCGTGGTCGGCCACTCCCAGGGCGAGGTCGCGGGCGCGTACATCTCCGGCGGTCTGCCGCTCGAGGACGCGGTCCGCGTGATCTGCGCCCGCTCGCGGTTGATGGCCGAGGGCGAGGCCATGCTCACCGACGACCAGGTGCGCAATATGGCGCTGCTGGAGTACTCGGCCGATGAGGTCGCCAAACTCGTCGAGACCGAGTTCCCCGATATCGAGGTCGCGGTGTACGCCGCGCCGAACAACACGGTCATCGGCGGCATGCCGGACCAGGTGCACGCGATCGTGGCGCGCGCCGAGGCCGAGGGCAAGTTCGCGCGCGTGCTGCAGACCCGCGGCGCCGGCCACACCTCGCAGATGGACATGCTGCTGGGCGAGCTGGCCGCCGAGCTGGCGGGCATCGAGCCCACCAAGCTCAAGCGCGACCTGTACTCGACCGTCCACCGGGACGGCGTCTACAAGGCGGGCCACGCCCCGGTGCACGACGTCGACTACTGGGTCATGAACATGCGCGGCTCGGTGTACTTCACCAACGCCATCCGCAAGGCCGTCGACACCGGTATCACCACCTACCTGGAACTCGCGCCGAATTCCGTTGCGCTCATGCAGGTCATGGGCACCACCTTCGCGGCGGGCGTGCACAACGCGGCGCTCATCCCGACCCTCAAGCGCAAGGAGGACGAGGCCGCGGCCGTCATCTCCGCGCTGGCGCAGCTCTACGTGCACGGCCACAAGGTGGACCTGCCCTCGCTGCTGCCCGCCGGTGCGTACGCCGAGGTGCCGCGCACCGCGTTCGTGCGAAAGCAGTACTGGCCCAGGGTTTCCGGCGGCTTCGGCGGCGGCTCCGGCAACGGCCGCGTCCCCGGTGCGCACGTGGCGCTGCCGGACGGCCGCCACGTCTGGGAGGTGCAGGCCGCCGCCGTCACCGACCTGGCCGCACTGGTGAATGCCGCTGCCGCCCAGGTGCTTTCGGATGTCACCGTCGGCGCGTCGGTCGCGCACGAGGCCGTTCCGGCCGCCGGCACTCTGACCACCACGCTCACCCCGCACCCGGGCGGCGCGTCGGTGTCGGTGCATGCCAAGGACGGCACTGTCTTCCGCCCGCTCTTCGACGCGGTCGTCACCTCCGGCGCGCCGCTGCCGGAATCCGTTGTGGCGCAGCCGGTCGCGGCCGCCGCACCGGCCGAGGTCGCGGTGGTCGAGACGGTCGCCGGTGAGCGCTGGGATCCGAACGGCACCCAGACCATCGAGGAGCGGCTGGCGATCATCGTCGCCGAGTCCATGGGCTACGCGGTCGAGGACCTGCCCATGGAGATCCCGCTCATGGAGCTGGGTCTGGACTCGCTGATGGCCATGCGCATCAAGAACCGCGTCGAATACGAATTCGACATTCCGCAGCTGCAGCTGCAGGCGGTGCGCGATGCCAGCCTGCTCGAGGTGGGCAAGGTGCTGCGCTACGCCATCGAGCACCGCGATCAGCTCGAGGACATCGCCGCGCGCCAGGCCGCGGGCGAGGACATCGCGGTCGACGCCGACTTCATCGCCGCGGCCCGCAATGCCATGGCCGAGGGCAAGGATCCGGCCGCCCTGTTGCCGAAGACCGAGACCACCGATGTGGTGGCCGAGGCCGAGGCCATCGAAGAGGTTGCGGCCGAGCACGAGTCGGCCGCGCCGATCGCCGAGACCGACGCCGACAATGTGCCCCCTCGCAATGGCGAGGAGCGTCTCGCCTTCGCCACCTGGGCGCTGGTGACCGGCAAGACCGCGGGCGGCATCTTCAACCCGCTGCCCGAGATCGACGACGCCACCTTGGCGAAGCTGACGGCCCGGCTGTCGGAGCGGGTCAAGGCCGAGGTCGATCCGGCCGAGGTGAAGGCGTGCAAGACCATCGAGCAGCTGTCCGAGGTGGTCGTGCGCTACCAGGGCAAGAGCTCGGATCTGGACGGCTTCGTGCGCACGCTGCGCGCGAAGGAAGCCGGATCGGATGCCGTGCCGGTCTTCGTATTCCACGCCTCGGGCGGCAATACGCTCGTCTACGAGCCGCTGCTGAACCGGCTCCCGGCGGGCACGCCGATGTACGGTCTGGAGCGCGTCGAGGGCACCATCGAAGAGCGTGCGCGCCAGTACATTCCGGAGATCCGCAAACGGCAGCCGGAGGGCCCGTACATCTTCTACGGCTGGTCGCTGGGCGCGGTCTTCGCGCTCAAGGTCGCCGAGATCATGCGGGCCGAGGGCGCCGATGTGCGCCACGTCGGCCTGATCGATCTGGCGCTGCCGGTCGAGCCCTTCAACGACGCTCCCGAGGAGCGGGTGGAGCGGATCCGCCGGTACCAGTCCTTCGCGCAGAAGACCTACGGCTTCAAGGGCGAACTCGACCAGGAGCAGCTCGAGGAGCTGGCCGCCGCGTCCGACTCGGAGCAGATCGACATCATCCTCGAACTGATCAAGTTCGCGGGCGTCGATATCCCGGGCGGCGTGATCGAGCACCAGCGCACCTCGTGGATCGACAGCAAGGAACTGCAGAAGATCGAGCCGTCCAAGTACGACGGCGACGTGACCCTGTACCTCGCCGATCGCTATCACGACGGAATGATCGAGCTGGAACCGCGTTTCGCCGACCGGCAGCCGAACGGCGGCTGGCAGGAACACATTCCGAATGTGGAGGTCATCCACATTCCGGGCGATCACATCCAGATCATCGATGAGCCGCGCATCGCGACCATCGGCGCCGATCTCACCAAGAAGCTCGCCGAGATCGACACCACAGCAGGGAAATAGCACCACCGCGTCACGGGTTCTGCGAAAGTAGGTTTTTGCCGAAAGGAGACCAGTGAGCACGACCGCCGAAAAGCTCGCCGACCTTCGTCACAAGCTCGACGTAGCGAGGGAACCGGCGGGCGATGCGGGTATCGCCAAGCGGGCCCGGAAGGGCATCCCTTCCGCCCGCGACCGCATCAACATGCTCCTGGACCCCGGCACCTTCGTGGAAATCGGTGCGCTGGTGCGCAATCCGGGTGACAAGAACGCCCTCTACGGCGACGGCGTGGTCACCGGCCACGGTCTCGTGGAGGGCCGCCCGGTGGCCGTCTTCTCGCACGACCAGACCGTGTACGGCGGTTCGGTCGGCGAGATGTTCGGCCGCAAGGTCGCGGGCATCATGGAATTCGCGGCCAAGGTGGGCTGCCCGGTGGTCGGCATCAACGATTCCGGCGGCGCCCGCGTGCAGGAGGCGGTGACCTCGCTGGCCTGGTACGCCGAGCTGGGCCGGCGCCAGGAACCATTGTCCGGCTTGGTGCCTCAGATCTCCATGATCCTGGGCAGCTGCGCGGGCGGCGCGGTCTACGCGCCCATCAATACCGACGTGGTGGTGGCCACCGAAGAGGCCTACATGTTCGTCACCGGGCCCAAGGTGATTCGCGAGGTCACCGGTGAGGACGTCAGCCTGGAGGAACTGGGCGGCGCGAATTCCCAAGCGCAGTACGGCAATATCCACCATGTGGCCAAGACCGAGGCCGACGCGTTTCAGTGGGTGCGCGACTATCTGAGCTACCTGCCGTCCAGCTGCCAGGAACTGCCGCCGATCGTGAATCCCGGTCTGGAACCGGAGATCACCGAATCGGACCTGGAGCTCAACTCGATCGTGCCCGATGCCGACAATGCCGGGTACGACATGCACGAGATCCTGCTGCGCATCTTCGACGACGGCGCGTTCCACGAATTCGGGGAATCCGCGGGCCGCAACGTCATCTGCGGTTTCGCCCGGGTGGACGGCCGCACGGTCGGCGTGGTGGCCAATCAGCCGATGGTCTACGCGGGCGCGCTGGACGCCCGGGCCTCGGACAAGGCGGCCCATTTCGTCCGGCTCTGCGACGCTTTCGAGATTCCGCTGGTCTTCGTGGTGGATACGCCGGGCTTCCTACCCGGGGTGGAACAGGAGAAGATCGGCGTCATCAAGCGCGGTGGCCGGTTCATCTTCTCCTTCGTGGAGGCGACGGTCCCGAAGGTGACGGTCGTGGTCCGCAAGTCCTACGGGGGCGGCTACGCGGTCATGGGCTCCAAACAGCTGGGCGCGGATATCAATCTGGCCTGGCCGACCGCGCGCATCGCGGTCATGGGCGCGGAGAGCGCGGTCTCGCTGATCGGGGCGAAATCGCTGGAGGCGGCTCCCGAGGAGCAGCGCGCGGCCATGCGCCAGCAGATGATCGACTTCTACAACGCCACCATCGCGACGCCCTGGGTGGCGGCCGAGCGCGGCTATATCGACGCGGTCATCGAACCCGCCACCACCCGCCTGGAGATCCGCCGCGCCCTGCACGTGCTGCGCGACAAGAACATTCCCCGCAATCCACGCAAACACCACCTGCTTCCGCTCTAGCTGTGAAAATATCGCATTTCAGTTTTGAAATGCGAGCTTGGGAGCGAAGCATCTATGGCTACCCTTCGAATTCGGCGATCGATCCTCGGCGGGGTGGCGGCCGCCGCCACCGCGCTGGCCGTCACCGCCGGTGCGCCGTCCGCGTCCGCGCAGGTCACCGGCGTCTCGGCCGGAACCGCACTGGCACACGTCAACTCGACCTACACCGTGACCGCGACCGACAGCGGCGCGGCCGCCGGCACCCAGGTCGGCTTCTGGATCGCGGACTCCTCGGGCGGCAATCCGACCTACCTGGGCGCTTCCCCGGTGAGCTCGGGCATCGCGACCATCGCGTGGACCCCGACCGCGGCGGGCAGCTTCACGCTCATCGCGAGTGACGACGGCACCCCGGGCAGCAATGCCGCGCGCATCGGCATCAGCGTCACCGCCGTCCCCGCGGGCCAGCTGGGCACCGGCAGCGCCTCGAAGATTCCGATCATCGGCGGCGTGCTGAGCAGCCTGCTGAGCATGATGGGCCTGGCCTGACACCAGGCGGTCGGCTTGTTCAGGCGGCTCGCCGATTGCGCTGAATCTATCGGGTGGCTCGCACAGATGTGAGAGCCTTCAGCTATGAGTACCTCACCGATGGCGCTACTCGAAGGCGGGCCGGATGGCCTCGAAACGCGGATCGTCCGGATCACTCCGCCGGGTATCGAACTGCGAGTCGCGTACGGGGGTGGGTACGAGCGTTTCAAAGTGACGTCACGGTGGCAGGAGACCGCGGAGGGGAACCTGCCCGTCTACGAATGGGTCGCGCACGTAGACGCCAAGCATTAGCCGCTCACCATCTCGAATCGGTAAGTCCTTCAACGACAGTGGCCGCCCGCAATGTCGCGGGCGGCCACCGGTTACAGCATGTCCCGGGTCAGAAGACGCGCATCTTCCCCGGTGACCAGAGCCCGGAGCGATCCACCACGTGGGTGTCGATCTGCGCGGGCTTGGGGAACTTCGTCGGGTCGGACGAATTCGCGTAGTACGGGTTGTACTGCTCGAGTGAGCCCCAGTCGCGGGCGTAGTTGTCCTTCAGATAGGTCGGGACCGTCTTGGAGGACGCCAGCATTTCCGCCCAGCCCAGCGGACCGCCGAATTCCTCGGCCTGCCAGGTGTTCGTGGAGCTGATCGCGAGCGGGCGGTCCGGCAGGATGCGGAAGCGCGGGGCCGAATCCACCACGCCGTCGCGGTGATCGAACGGGTGCTGGCACGGGAACTGCAGGCCCACCGCCCAGTCCAGCAGGATCGGCTGCTCGCCGCCCAGGTAGTCGTTGAGCGACACCAGCTTCGGCACCCGCGGCGGGGTGAAGGCCAGCCACTGGTCGCCGATCAGGATCGGGTCGCGGGCGTAGATGCGCACGGCGTCGGCGTCGTCGGGCAGCGCCGAGCGCGGGATGCGCAGGTTGCGCCAGGACGGGGCCGGCCCGATATCGAGCGGGCGGTACTGGCCCAGCTCGGTGACACTGCCGTCCGGGTTGTGGTGGCCGTACTTCAGGAAGATGTCCTGGCCGTAGGTCATGTTCCCGGTGTCGTCGAAGGACATCACACGTCCCGCCGCCGAGATGACGATCAGCGGCGAGTCGTCGCTGCGGGCGGGCAACTGGTACCAGCTGGAGGTGAGCTCGGCGGGCTGCTGCACGCCGTCCTGGTAGCTGCCCATGATCGGGGTGGTGGCCGGGTCCAGGCCGAACGGCAGCGCCACGGTGGAGCCGTTGACGCCCTCGGCGCCCTTGCCGCCGCCGGTGCCCGCGTTCTGGCCCTTCTCGAAGGCCGGGCCGACGGTCTGGGTAGAGGTGTTGCCGGTGCCCGGCTTCACCTCGACGCTGTCCGCGTCCAGCTTGTCGGCGACGCCGTTGGGGGAGAAGCCGACCGGGTTCTCCCCGGCCAGCGGATCACCGTTGAGCGGCGGGTGCGCCGGATCGATGATCGGGGTCAGGTTGCCCTCGTTGACCTTCGGCTCCACCAGCACGTCATTGGCCAGCCCGCAGGACTTCCCGGCCAGAGCGTCGAAATTGGAGCGCGCCAGCGAGTACGCCGGGTACTGCGTCACCGCGCCCTTCACCAGCGACAGCACCTCGAACGCCACCATGAGCGCGGCCACCACGGTGAGCGGGATCGCGGCGAACTTGCGGATCCGCCTGCCGCGCCGGGTCTTCCCGTTCTCCATGGGCTTGGCGTAGCCCTCACGCAGCGACTGCCAGGCCACCACGGCCAGCGCCAGCCCGAAGAGCATGAGCATGAAGGTGTTGGACTGGAAGCCGTGCAGCGACACCCGCTTGTCGAACCACGGCACGCCGTAGCTGGAGACGTACCAGTAGCCGTTGATGCCGGAGAAGGCGACGGCGAGGGTGAACAGCAGCCCGGCCAGGAACACCGAGCGGTTCTTGCGGGAGCGAAGTGCGGTGGCGGACACCGCGACCGCCGTCACCGCGGCCAGCGAACCCGCGATGCCCGCGTACGAACCGAAGTGGTGGGTCCACTTGGTCGGGTTGAACATCATGAAGAAGATGGTTCCGAAGACCACGCCCATGAGCCGCCAAGTCGGCGCGCTCGCGATGCCCGGCACCTGCCGCCGGCGCAGCAGCACCAGCATGGTGGTGATCAGGCACAGGATCATGAGCAGGAACGCGAACCGGCGGGCCAGCGAGCCGTCCACGGTCTCGACGAACAGGTAGTAGTAGCGCAGGTAGTCCTCGTACCAGGCCAGGTTCGGCCCGGTCACCTGCCGCACCCGGTTGGCCTCCATGATTCCGGCGAAGGTCTGATCGGCGAAAACCGCCACCAGGACCAGGAATCCGGCCGCCGCGATGGGCGCCAGCAGGGCCACGTCACCGAACTGCTTGCGCCGCCGCACCACGATCCGCACCAGCGGCCGGATGCCCGCGAGCAGCGCCGCCACACACATCAGACCGGTCGGCGCGGCCGCCAGCGTGAAGGCCGCCACCAGCACCGCCACCGCGGCGGGCAGCAGCCGCGAGGTGGCGATGGCCCGTTCGATGGACACCCAGGTCAGCAGCGCACCCAGGGCCACGATCGGCTCCGAGCGCAGGCCGTTGTCGTAAGGCAGCCAGAAGGCCAGGAACACCAGGCCGCCGGTCCACAGCGCGACCTTCGACTTCGCGACCGCGTTGCCCAGCCGCGGCACCACCTCGCGGCTGATCACCAGCCAGCACAGGATTCCGCAGAGCAGCGCGGGAATTCGCACCCACGGGCTGGCGGTGGAGACCTGGGCGAAGGCCTGGATGACGTAGTAGTACCAGCCGAACGGCGCTTCCGGCACGCCGAACCAGCGGAAGTAATTGGCCAGGTAGCCCGCGTGCGGGGCCGCGCGCACCATGGTCAGGATGTAGCCGTCGTCGGAGGTGTTGGCGCCCACGAAATGCCACAGCAGCAGGGTGCCGATGATGCCGCCGTCCGCCCAGGTCGGCTTCAGCCAGTGGGCGGGCAGGATGCGCCGGTGCCCGCGGCCGTCGCTGGTGTCCAGCACCGCCAGCGCGCCCATGGCCAGCAGGGTGAGCAGCACCGCCGCGATGATCGCCACCAGCTTGATGACGGTCGGAGAAGAGGAGAAGCGCGAGTCCACCGTCATGTGGAACGAAAGGCCCTCGGGGACCGCGCCTTTCATATCGGTGAAGACGCCGACCACCTGCGGGCGCAGATCGCCGAGCAGCTTGCCCTCGACCGGCGCGGTGACCAGCTCGCGGCCGCCGTCGGCGGTCGGCTTCTCGACGGTGCGGGTGACGCCCTCGAAGACGGCGGTGGTCTGCTTGTCGTCGGAGGCGATGACCAGGCGCGAGCACTCGTTCATCTCGGCCCGGGTCGCGGTGGCCACCACGGCATTCCGATCCAGCACGTCGACGCTGTCGCCGGACACGCGGACGAACATGGCCTCCAGATCCGCGCCCTTGCCCTGCGGCGGCGCGGTTGCCAGCAGGATGCCGCCGCGCGGATCCAATTGCTGGACCGCGGAACACGGAATGCTGACGTTCACGTCGACCGGCACCTGCGACACCAGGGCCGCCTGCACCGGATCGAGCGAACCGCCCTGCGGCCAGCTCACCTCCGCCTGCGTCTGCTGCACCGGAAGGAACGGGGTCGCCAGCGCGAACAGCGCGCCGAGCACGCCGGCGACGATGGCGATGAGCTTCGCGATCCGGAAATCGCGCTGCGTCACAGGTGCGGTCGCCGAGGGATTCGGCTTAGTGAGGACTGCGGAGGCGTCGGGCACGGTTGCTGATCGTATCGGTACTCGCTGGGAGTGGCGGTGTTCACTGCCGCGCCGCGACAGGCATGGTGAAAATCATCGAAAAGGCCCGCCCGAAGCAGTGCTTCGAGCGGGCCTTTCGTGTCCGCTACTTGGCCTTGATCGGTGAATCCTTGGCCAGGCCGGAGCGGGTCTGGACGGTCACGTCCAGGGTCGGCGTCTTATTCGCATTCGGGACATATGGGGTGAACTGCTCGAGTGAGCCCCAATCCCGGCTCCAGTCGTGGTTCAGATAGCTCGGCCGGGTCTGCGATTTCAGCAGCAAACCTGTCCAGCCCAGTGGACCGCCGCCGATATCGTCTTGCCAGGCATTGGAGGCGTCCTGACCCACGCGGTCGGGCAGGATGCGCCACTGCGGCACCTCGGCAACGCCGTCGTGGTGGTCGAAGGGCCGCTGGCACGGGAAGGCCAGGCCGACGTGCCAGTCCTCGAGCACCGGAGCCTGGTCGCCGACAAGCGAATTGAGCGTCTCCAGCTTGGGCAGGCGCGGCGGGGTGACCGCCAGCCACTGGCGCGGGGTGATATCGGCGTCGTTGAGCACCAGGCGAATCGCATTGGCCCCGGCCGGAATCTGGTCCAGCGGCACGCGCAGGTTGCGCCAGGATGGGCTGGGCCCGATGTCGATGGGCCGGATCTGCCCGGTGTCGGTGACCGCGCCCGCGGCGTCGCGGGTGCCGTACTCGACGACCAGGTCCTGGCCGTAGGTCTCCACCCCGTCCTTGTTGAAGGACTTGATGCGGCCCGCCGCCGTCACGATCAGCACCTTGTACGCGGGATCATTGCGCACGGTGTTCAGCTTCTCGGCGTTGTACCACTGCGTGGTCAGCTTCGAAACCTGCTGCTCACCATCGGTGTAGCTGCCCTCGATCGGCGTCTTGGCCGGATCCAGCCCGAAGGGCAGCGCCACCGAGCTGCCATTGATGCCGGTCTCCTCGCTCTTGCCGCCGCCGGTGCCCGCGCCGGTGGTCTTGGAGGTCTTGTTGCCCGAGGACTTGTCGTTCACCGAGTTGGCCCCGCCGGTGACGGTCTCCTCGGCATCCGCGGTGAGGTCGGAGGCGACGCCGTTGGGCGTGAATCCGGTGTTCTCCGCAGACAATCCGTCGGCGTCCGAGCCGCTCCACGGGTGCAGCAGCGAATCGGCGGTATCGGTCTCGACCAGCACCTCATTGGCCAGCGCACACGAATCGCCCTTCAGCGCGCGCAGATTCGACTCGGTGATGGAATAGGCCGGGTACTGGGTGACGGCCGCCTTGGCCAGCGACAGCACCTCGAACAGCACCAGCGCGGCCGCGGCGACGGTCAGCGGCATGGTCGCGAACTTGTCGAACCCGCGCACCGGCTTCGGCCGCGCGTAGGGCTCCCGGAAGTGCTGGTAGGCCGCGATGAGCAGGCACAGCACCGCCAGGCCGAGGAACAGCGTGGAGAAGCCCTTGCCCGCAATGAGCGGCGCCTTGTCGAACCAGGGCACGCCGTAGCTGGACACGTACCACCAGCCGTTGGGCCCGGTGAAGGTGATGGCCAGCAGGAAGAACACGGCCGCGGTGAACAGCGTCCGGTTGCGCGGCGAGCGAATCCCGTTGACGCCCACCGCCACCGAGGCCAGCGCCGCCACCGACCCGGCCAGTCCGGCGTACACGCCGAAGTGGTGGGTCCACTTGGTGGGCGTGAACATCATCAGGAACAGCGACATGAAGATGATGCCCAGGATGCGCGCCGACGGCCCGCGCGAGGTGCCCGGAATGCGGCCGTTCTTGCGCAGCATCACCATGACGCACACGCCCAGGGCCAGCAGCATGGCCAGGATCCCGAACCGGCGGGCCAGCGAGCCGTCGGGGGAGAGCATGAGCAGCGAATCCCAGCGCGTGCGCTCGTCGAACCAGGCCACGTTGGGCCCGATCAGGGTGCGCACCCGGGTCGCCTCCATGACCGAGGCCAGGGTCTGATCGGCGAAAACCACCACCAGCACCAGGGTTCCGGCCGCCACGCCGGGGGCCAGCAGCGCGCCGTAGCGCAGCAGCCGGGAGCCCCAACCGCTCGGCTCGGTGGGGCCGCCCTTGGCGCGCTTGATGATGATCATCAGCACCGGCCGCGCGCCCGCGAACAGCGCCGCCAGACAGATCAGACCGGTCGGCCCGGCCGCCAGCGAGAAGGCCGCGATCAGCACGCCGATCGCCGCGGGCAGCAGCCGTCCGGTGGCGATGGCCCGTTCGATCGAGCACCAGGTCAGCAGCGCGCCCGCCGCGATCAGCGGTTCGGGCCGCAGCCCATTGTCATAGGGCATCCAGGCGGCCAGGAACACCAGTCCGGCGGTCCAGATGGCGACATTGTCGCGGCGCACCCGCGAACCCAAGCGCGGCAGCACCTCCCGGCTGATCAC
This sequence comes from Nocardia sp. JMUB6875, assembly GCF_041154655.1. Classification (NCBI taxonomy): domain Bacteria; kingdom Bacillati; phylum Actinomycetota; class Actinomycetes; order Mycobacteriales; family Nocardiaceae; genus Nocardia; species Nocardia sp. JMUB6875. The sequence continues at coordinate 38,385 of NZ_BAAFGR010000033.1, read as the reverse complement.
CAGCCAGCAGGTGATTCCGGCCAGCAGCGCGGGCAGCCGCATCCACGGGCTGGAATCGCTGATCCGGGTCATCCACGCCAGCACCTCGTACGGCCACCCGAACGGCGCCTCGGCAACGCCGAACCAGCGGTAGTAATTGGCCATGTAGCCCGAAACCTTCGAGGCCCGAGCCATATTCAGGATGTAGCCGTCATCGGAGGTGTTCGCGCCGATGACGTGCCAGACCAGCAGCGTGCCGATCACCGCGACATCCGCCAGCCGGACCCGCCACCAGTGCGCGGGCAGGAACCGGCGCGGCTTGCGGCCGTCGGAGGTGTCGAGGAAGTGCAGCGCCAGCAGGGCGAGCAGGGTGAACACCACCGCGCCGATGGTGGCCAGCCGCTTGATCCAGTTCGGGCTGGAGGTGAAGCGCGCGTCGATATCCACCGTGGCACTGGCGGTTCCGAGCTGATCCCGCTTCAGATCGGTGAACAGGCCCACCACCTGGGGCCGGGTGTCGCCGCCGACCCGGCCGACGAACGGTGTCCCGTCCTTGCGGTCGACGCCGGTGAATTCGACCCGGGTCTCGGCGGCGTCCGAATGCACGGTGATCGCGGTGCAGTTCTCGATCTCCGCCACCGGCGCCGACAGCAGCGGAATCAGCCGCGTCAGAACCGATACCGTGCGCCCCTTCTCGGGCTCGTCGGTGACCTTGACGACCAGGCCCTTCGACTCGGCCTGCCCCGAGGCCGCGGGGACGGTGGAGAACAGCGTGCCGGTCGGCAGGTCCCGTAGCACCTGGCAGGGCAGCGTGAGATCCAGGTTCAACGGCACATACGACACCAACGGGGCGTCGACATCGGCCGTATCTCCTTGCGGCCAATGCAGAGTCGGCCGATCCTGGTTCACGGGCAGGATCGGCGTGATCACCGCCAGCAGGAATCCGAGGAGACCGGAGACCAGGGCGATGATGCGGATGCGGTGAAACGCTCGGGAGTCTGCGCGCACGAGCATCGACTCTATGATGGTTCTTATCCGAACTGGGCGTGGGGCCGGGCCGGAAAGACAAAGAGGAAGCATGACCGAGCTGCGACCTGGCGAAGTTATCGCCGGGTATGTGATCGCGCGGCGAATCGGGGCCGGGGGGTCGGGCGTCGTCTATGCGGCGCGGCACCCGCGGTTACCGAGGCTTACGGCACTGAAGATCTTGAAGCGCGATGATGTCATGGGGGATGACGACGTCTGGCGGCGTTTCGAACGCGAGGCGGATATCGCCGCGCACTTCGACCATCCCAATATCGTGCAGGTCTACGACCGGGGCGTCGCCGAGGAGCTGTTCTGGATCTCCATGCAGTTCATCGACGGCGTGGATGCCGCTGAGCTGCACCATGTTTCGCCCGAGCGCGGGCTGCGCATCGCCACCGAGATCGGCGCCGCGCTGGACTACGCGCACGGCAAGGGCGTGCTGCACCGGGATGTGAAGCCCTCCAACATCCTGATCGCCGATCCCGACAACGGCCGTCCCGAGCGCGCCCTGCTCACCGACTTCGGCATCGCCCGGCTGCGCGACGAGACCACAAAACTCACCCATACCGGAAATATCTCCGCCACTTTCGCTTTCGCATCACCCGAACAGGTGAGCGGCAAGCCGGTCGGTCCGCGATCCGATCAATACTCGCTGGCCTGCACGCTTTTCGTGCTGCTCACCGACCAGCGGCCCTTCCGTGCCGACAATCCGCTGGGCTGGGTGCACGCCCACACCCAGGAGCGGCCGCTGCGGGTCAGCGAGGTGAATCCCGAACTCCCCGCGGCCATGGACGCGGTCTTCGATCAGGCCATGGCCAAGGATCCCGAGGACCGCTTCGAGAGCTGCGCGGACTTCGCGTACGCGGCCACCACGGCCTACTACTCCGATCCCGCGCTGGCGCACACCGCCCCGGCGCGGCTGCTGCCGCAGCCCATCACGCCCAAGCCGTTCCGGGGCCGGAAATCGGTGTGGCGGAACCTGGTTCACCGGCGCACCCTGATCCCGGTGGCGGTCGCCGCCGTCACCGCCGCGGGCGTCGGGTTCGCCATGCAGCAGCACAATCCGCCGCCGCCCGTGGCCACCGGCGGCCTGGTGCCGGACCGGTTCGTCGGCACCTGGCTGGCCACCGAGGGGCAGACCAATTACCGGCTGACCGTCCAGCAGGCCAAGGTCGGCGATCCGGTGCTGTCCAATCGCGTGGACGGCGTTCTCCCCAACGGGAATCCGTTCCACTGCGAGTTCTCCGCGCCGCTGGACTCGGTACCCGAGGACGGCGACCGGCTCATCGTGGGCACCTCCCAGACCGTGGTCCGGGAACCGGCCAATGCCTGCAAGGCCAACGGCCCCACCACCCTCACCCTGCTCGCCGACGGCCGGGTCAGCCGCAAAACCGATGTGAGCGGGCTGATCACGTACACCAAGTCCGAAACCCTGATCTCCTCGTGGGGTCGCGACGACGCCGCCATCGCCCGCGCCTTCCCCAGCCTGATCGGCCAGCTCGCCTCCACCGGCACCGCCGTCGGCTGGCAGGGCAGCTCGTGCCGGGCGGGCGATCCGGGTGCGGGCGAGCCCGCCCGGGGCGCGCACCGGGTGCGCTGCAATGCCGACGACACCACCGGCCAGGTGCACTTCGACGTCCTCGACTTCGACACTCGCCCCGGGCAATCCGTGGCCCAGCTGTTCTTCGACAACCAGGCCCGCGCCACCGGCGTCACCCACGACGACGTGGCGGGCGAGCTGACCGTCACCACCGCGGCCGCCGTCGAGCGCGACGCCACCACCGACACCGAGGCCCATCGCGCGGTCGCCGCCGTCACCTTTCCCGACGGCGATCCGCGCTCCCGCTTCGTGATGGTGCTGCGCTGGCCAGGGCACACGGTGGGCAGCCTCCTGACCGACTGGCTGGAGAGGGCTCCACTGAAGTAGGTATCGCAGAGCTGACGTAGGTAGGTGCGCCACCATGACCGATCTGAAGCCGGGCGAGGACATCGCCGGATACGTCATCGAGCGCTGGATCGGGGCCGGCGGCTCGGGCACCGTCTACGCGGCCCGCCACCCCCGGCTACCGCGCCTGGCTGCGCTGAAGGTGTTCAACCGCGAGGAGGTGAACGCCGACGCCGAGGGCTGGCGGCGCTTCGAACGAGAGGCCGACATCACCGCCCGCTTCGACCACCCGAACATCGTCACGGTCTACGACCGGGGACTCGACGAGGGGCGGCTGTGGATCGCCATGCAGTACGTGGACGGCCCCGACGCGGACGGCCGCGCGGGGCTGTCGCCGGAGCGGGCGCTGCGCATCGGCCGCGGCATCGCCTCGGCGCTGGACTACGCGCACGGCAAGGGCGTGCTGCACCGGGATGTGAAGCCGTCCAACATCATGCTGTCCCCGGCCGAGGACGGCCGCCCGGAACGCGCGCTGCTCACCGATTTCGGCATCGCCCGGCTGCGCGACGAGACCACCCATGTCACCAAGACCGGCGATATCTCCGCCACCTTCGCCTACGCCTCGCCGGAGCAGGTGTCGGGGCGGTTCCTGGATCCGCGCACCGACCAATACTCCTTGGCCTGCACGCTTTTCGTGCTGCTCACCGGCTCGCGGCCGTTCCTGGCGACCGATCTGGCGGGCCTGATCTACGCGCACACCAGCACCCCGCCGCTGCACGTGTCGCAGGTGCGGCCGGACCTGTCGCCGGGCTTCGATGCCGTCTTCGATCGCGCGCTGGCCAAGCATCCGTCCGAAAGATTCGACTGCTGCACGGATTTCATCGACGCCGCCTACGACGCCTGGCGCATGGCCGGCACCACGACCTCGGTGCGGACCCGCGTGACCGGATCCCGGACCGACCCGACCGCCATCGGGCCGGGCCACTACGCCGTCGACGACTCCGTGCCCGGCTATCGCGCGTTCTACGGCGGGGCCGGGGTACCGGTCGATGATGCTGTGCCGCACCGGCATCGGGCGCCGGAGCCGGTGTATGCGGGGTCGGGGACGGGTCGCGGGATCATCATCGGACTGTCGGTGGTGCTGGCGGCCGCGGTGATCGGCGGCAGCGCGATCTGGGCGGTCGCCGAACTCGAGAGTCACGGAACCCCCAGCGGCGCACCGCTGTCCGCGGCGATTCCGACCATGGGGTCGGTGGCGCCGACGACCACGGTGGCCGCCACCACGCCCCTACCGGCGGGGCGGGTGCCCGCGGAATTCGTCGGCGAATGGTCCGGGTCCAGCGACTCCAATGCCAACGACTACCGGCTCAGCATCCGGCAGGGCGAGCTGAACCAGGCGCTGGTGACCTCGACGATATCCAGTGGCGGACGGGTGATCTGCGTCTTCGACTACCGGCTGCTGGGCGTGCCCGGCACCGGCGACATCACCCTCGGCGCGGGCACGCTCAGTTCCGGCGGCAGCGGCTGCCAGGTCCAGGGCACGCACGAACTGGTGCTGAGCAATGGGGTGATCACCCGCGCGCTGTCGGTCAGCGGGTTCGTCACCTATCGAAAGATCGGCTGACTCCTCAGATCTTGCCGCGCACGTCCCAGAGCCACACGCCGTCAACGTATTCGGCGGGGAAGCCGAGCAGCTGGTCGACGGTCACGCGCAGGGTGTCGCCATTGTCGGTGGGCGGCAGCACCACCACGTCGGCGCGCCAGTAGCGCAGATCCTCCAGCGCCTGTGCACGGGTGGCGTCGTCGATGACCGGAACCGTATTGGTCCGCTGCGCCCGCATGAGCAGGCTCGCGGTGGGCCGGTCGTCGGGACCGTAGCGGCCCTTCTTGGACGCGCCGGTCGGTCCGACGAAATAGCCTCCGGCGAGCGGGAATTCGAAGCCGGAATCGACCTGCCAGCGCAGCGCGCGGGCATCCGGCGGGGTCGGCGGCGGGGCGATCACCACCGAACCCTGCGAAACGTAGTGCCGCACCGTGCCATCGGTGAAGAAGCTCGGGGTGGCGGGACGCTGTACCACCGGCAGGATGGTCGGGGTGAGCGGCAGCAGGGCCAGGGCCAGCGCCGCGAACAGGGCCAGCGGCCGCCAGTCGGTCGCCGACACCTTCCAATAGTCCAGTGCCCGTTGGGCGGCCAGGGCCAGGATCAGGGCGATGGCCGGAATCGCGGCCATGGTGAACCGCGACTCCAGCACCGTATCCAGCAGCGCCACATTCGACAGGCGCTGCCACGGCAGGCCGATCCCGGTGTCGACCTTCCCGATCCGCAGGGTCGAGCCCAGCGAGAGCACCGTGAACACCACGATTACCGTGGCCGCCGCCCGCACCACCCGCTCGCGCCACATGAGCACCGCGGCCACCGCGACCAGAATCCACAGCGGCCAGCCGAAGTACGAGTTCTCCTCGGTCGGGTTGATGGCCACGTTCTGACCGTGCGAGACCAGCCCGCCCAGCGATTCGGACGGGAACTGGAACAGCGCCTTCAGATCGTTCTGCATCGCCACGTGGTCGATGGAACGGTAGGACTGCGGGCCGAAGAACTGCCACCACAGCGGAATCTCGGTGAGCGCCACCGTGATCAGCGCGGCCAGCAGCACCGTCGGGGTGACGGCGCGCAGCGCGCGCAGACCGGTCTTCGGGGCGTGCAGGTAGTAGACGGCCGCGAAAAGCCCGAAGGACAGCGCGAAGATGAGCAGCGGCTCCTCGCCCAGGGCGATCTGCAGCGCCACCAGCAGGCCGAGGATGACGGCGTCGCGATTGCGCCGCGCCTTGCGGATCTCCTTGGCGGCGCCGGCGCGCCGCGCCATTCGGATGAGCTGCAGCGCGATCAGCGGAAGCAGGGCCAGCACCACGAAATTCGGGTGCGCGTTGGCGTGCGAGATCATGGCGGGCGCGAAACCGCAGAACAGGCCGCCCACCGCCGCCGCGGCCTTGGACGCGACCACCTCGCGCGAGAACAGCCAGTACCAGGCGAAGGCGGTGCCGAACAGGCCCAGGGTGAGCACCAGCACGAAGGTGACCGTCGGCCCGAACAGCAGCGTGACCGGGGTGAGCGGCACGCCGACGCCGAACATGGCGGTATTGGCCATCATGTTCACGCCGTCGGGATAGTTCTGCAGCAGCGTGCCCAGCGGGTTCTCGAGGTGCGCGACATTGTGCGCGGTGACGGCGAAGAACCACTCCCACATGGTCTGGTCCTGGCCGCTCTTGATCAGGTATCCGCGATCGGTGTGCAGCCACTGCCCGGAGAGCACCAGCACCGCCAGCGATAGGTAACCGGTGGCGACGATCAGATCGGCGCGGGCCAGGCGCAGGCGCCGGGCCGCACGGCGCGGCCGGGAAAGCTTGGGGGGAGCCACTTCCGGTGCGGGGCGGTCGAGAACCGCTACCGCCGAACCGTCTTCGACCCCCCGGTCGGATACCCGCCCCTGTGTCACGCTGCTAACTCCTTGGTGCCTGGCAATCAGCGGCCCACGCTACCGGGTTCGGCTGAGATTGCACTGGCAAGTCCCGAAGTTATCCACAGGAACGGGTATTTATCCACAGAAAATGGGCGAAATCTGTTGATAAGTGACCCTTGTCTCGTTGTTTTGTTCAGACACGCACCACGAGGGTGAACGGCCCGATATCGGTGATCCGGTAGTGCCCGTCGGTGAACAGCTCCTTGGGGAACGCCACTGTGAACCGCTTCACATTCGGGTCGTTCGGATACACGTCCTGCGACAGCCGCAGCGTGTAGTCGTCGCCGGAACGCCGGAACAGGAAGGCATCCGGCGCGTACCAGCGGCAGTGGTTCAGCGCGTCGGTCAGCTCCTGCGAGCTCTTCAGTGTGCTCCAGCGCTGGATCTCGGCGGTGCGCGCGGCGAAGTCGGCGAGCGGATTCGCGTAATGCGAAGTGAGCGCCTGGAATCCGTAGTAGGGGTAGACGGCCAGGAAGCTGGTGTCGGCGGTCAGCACCACACTCTTGTCGCGCGGCCGACCGGTCTGTTCCAGCAGTTTTGCGTCGATCTCGCGGTAATACGAGACCGCCGAGGGAGATCGCTTGTCCGCGCGTTCCCCGTTCCCGTCGGTATCGGTGTACGCGGTGTTGATCTCCGTCGCCAGCACCGTCGGAATGTGCTGGCTGAACCCGACCGCACCGGCCACCGCGACCGCCGCGGCCGCGATCCGGAACCGGCCGGGCTCGTTCAGCACCTGGTAGATCGCCCGCGCACCCTCGGCGAAGGCGAACGCGCCCGCCGCTGCGAGAAGCGCGATCAGCGGAGACTCGAGCCGAAAAGCCAGCAGTGTCGTGCCCGCGGCCGTCGCCAGCATCGACATCAGGCACCACAGATAGATAGCGACGACGCCGATTCCCAGCGCCTGCGCGCGCCGCGAACTCCCGGCCCGCAGTACAAGCCAGATTGTTCCGGCCAAGCAGAAGACGCCGAGCAGGTTGAACTCGGTCATCGGCAGGGGCAGCCGCGAACCAGACTCCGGCAGGTAGTGGAAGGCCGAGCCGGAGCCCAGGGATGCCTTGCCGGACAGGAACTTCAGCAAGAACGGAGTCCACACCGTCAGGGCCAGTAGGCCCGCGATCGCACCGATCCCGATGAGCCGCACCAGGATCGGCAGGATGGTCCGCCAGGTGCGCTGGGTACGCAACGCGAGACCGGCCGCGACGAGCGCCATCAGGCATACGGCGAATACCGCGACACCGAAATACAGGCTGTAAAAGGTGGCCGCGAGCCCAAGGAACAGTCCGGCTCCCAGCACCGCGCCCCAGCCCCCGGCCGTGCGTTCCGCCCCTTCAGCGCCTGATGCGGTCTCGCCCGCAGCCCGTTCGGCGGGCCGGTGCAGCGCGCCCCAAGCCAGCAGCAGGGCGGGGCCGAGCAGCAAGGTCAGTACCGCGCTGTACGCCTCCGGCGAGCCGTAAGCCAGCGCCACCGCGGTCGTCGCGGCGGCCACCGCCACCGCCCAATCGGCGCGGATCAGGTTGGACCACAACACGAGTGCGACCGCCGCCGCGACCGCCAGCCCGATGATCGCGTACGGCTTGAACGCTTCCCATCCGGCCATCCCGGTCAGACTCGCGAACCGCCCGCCGAGCCAGAACCAGCCCGCCGGATAGAACGGCGGCAGGTCGATGTAGTTCATATCGTGCAGCGCCGCGCTGTCGGTCAGCCGCGTCAGATACTGGGTCCGAAACTCCTGGTCCACGGACATTCCGAACAGATACAGCTTGGTGGCCGCCAGTGGCATCCCCAGCGTCACCGTCACAAACGCCGAAATCCCGCCCCAAGACAGCAGTTTTGCCAGCCATCCCCACTTGTGCAGCCGCAGCAGCACAACCGAGCCCACCAGCATGGCCAGCGCCACGACCTGTCCCACGGTGGTGAGCGAGCGGGTGACGTTGGAGGAGTTGAACGCGGGCCACTGCACGGTCGAGAACGCCTTCAGTCCGATCGCCGCCACCACGGCCGCCACCAGCGCCGCGAGTACGGCCTCCCCGGCTGCCCCGCCGGCCTGCCGCGCCAGCAGTGTCGCTCGCCCGCTCGCCCGCTCGCTCATCCGCACCCTGCCTTCGCATTCGTGTCCAGGACCGCGCGTCAGCCTAGCCAGTACCGCGCCCCCGAACACTTCGCCGGGCCTGACCGGGCAGGTAGCCGTTCCGAATGATCGACGGACAGCGCCGTCGCCGCGGCCGATCTGGCCCGGTAGCCTCGCGGGATGGTCGAGTCCCCCGATGTGATGAACGCCCGTCGCGTGCTGATCACCGGTGCGGGCGGTTATCTCGGCGGGGCGGTCGTGCGGGCGTTGAAAGCAGCCGGCCACCAACCGGTCGCCCTTGTTCGATCCGGTGGTGCGGGGTTCTCCGGAGCCGATGACGTCCGCGTGGCGGATCTGCTCGATCCGGACGGCCTGCGGCAGGCGGTCGCGGGCGTCGACGCGGTGTGCCATCTGGCCGGGCTGACCCGCGCCCGGGAGTCCTTCGACGAACCGGTCCGCTACTACGACGTGAACGTGGGCGGCACCATCGCGCTGCTCGAAGCCATGGACGCGGCAGGGGTGGCGGGCCTGGTGTTTTCGTCGACCTGCGCGGTTTACGGCTCGCCCGAGTGCCAGCCGATGACCGAGGACCTGCCCGTCGATCCACCGCATCCGTACGCGAGCAGCAAGGTGGCCGCCGAGGTGGCGGTCGAGACCCAGGCTCGCAGCGGTGCGCTCGGAGCCGTCGTGCTGCGGCTGCCGAATCTCGCGGGCGGCGACGACCACGACCCGACCCGCCTGATTCCCCGGGTGCTTGCCGCGGCAATGACCCAGACGCCCCTGGGGGTCAATGGGGATGGCACCGCCGTGCGCGATTACCTGCACGTCGATGATGCCGCCGCCGCATTCGTCGCCGCGGTGGAGCGGATGCCAGAGCCCGGCGGGTTCGCGCGCTACAACATCGGAAGCGGGCGGGGGACAAGCATTCTGGACGTCGTGGCCGCGGTCGAGCGAGTCACCGGGCGGCGAGTTCCCTTGGTGCACAATCCACCCGCTGTCGAACCGCCCACCTTGATTGTCGACGCGGCCAAGGCCGGAGCCGAACTCGGTTGGAAGCCGCGGCATTCGGAGATCGACGCGATCATCCGGTCCATCGGATAACAAAAACGCCGCCCCCGATAGATCGGAGACGGCGTTTCGAGTGCCGATGCCTAGATGGGCAGCTTGCGGAAGATCGGGCGCGGGACGTGCCGCAGGATCATCATGACGTACCGGAAAGTGCCCGGGGCCCAGACGATTTCCTTGCCCTTCTCGGAAGCCGCGACCGCGAGGACGGCGACGTCTTCCTTGTTCACGGTCAGGCCGTTCTCCTTGGCGTGCGCGGAGAGCTTGGTGCGCACCATGCCGGGGCGGATGACGGTGACGCGCGGGCCGAACTTGGCCAGCGCCTCGCCGAGGCCCAGGTAGAAGCCGTCGAGGCCCGCCTTGGTGGAGCCGTAGACGAAGTTGAAGCGGCGCACCCGCTCACCCGCCACCGAGGACATGGCCAGGATGCGGCCGAAGCCCTGCGCCTTCATCTTCTCGCCCAGCAGCACGCCGACGGAAACCGCGGCGGTGTAGTTGATTTGGGCCATCACGACGGCCTTGCGCTGGTCCTGCCAGAAGATCTCGCCGTCGCCGTCGATGCCGAACGCGACAATCGCCACGTCGATGTCACCGTTGGCCCAGGCCGCGTCGATGACGGCCGGGTGGCTGTCGGTGTCGAGCGCGTCGAAGTCCAGCACCTGGACCTCGGAGGCGCCGGCGGCCTTCATCTGGGAGACGGCCTCTTCGCGCAGCGGGTCGCCCGGCAGGGCGGCCAGGACGATGCGCATGGGGCCCTTCTTCAGGTACTCGGCGCAGATCGCCAAGCCGATCTCCGAGGTGCCGCCCAGCAGCAGAATGGATTGCGGGTTCCCTACCGCATTGATCACTGAAGCTCCAGCCTTCTCGCCATATCGGACATGAAAACGCCTGTGGGGTCGACACTTCGGCGGATCTTGATCCACTCGTCGATCCGCGGGTACATCTTGTGGAAGGTCTCCGCGTCGGTCCGGGAGTCCTTGGCAGTGTAGAGGCGACCGCCGAATTCCAGGACGCGCCGGTCCAGATCGCGCACGAACTCGTTGAGACCCGGGCGGACCGGGAAGTCCACGCAGATGTTCCAGCCCTCCATGGGGAAGCTCAGCGGGGCCGGGTTGCCCGGGCCGAAGAACTTCAGCACATTGAGCGCGGTGTAGTGACCCGACCGCTGGATATCCACGATGATCTTGGTGAATTCATCGAGGGCCTCGGGCGGCAGCACGAACTGGTACTGGATGAAACCGGCCGAGCCGTAGGCCCGATTCCACTCCGAGACCACGTCGAGCATGTGGTAGAACGCCGTCAAGTTCATGATCTTGCCGGTGTAGTTGCCGCCGAGCGCGTAGTACGCCTCGCCGACCATGCCCAGCGTGAACTTGTTCGCCGCGAAATTCGGGAAGATGTCCGGCACCGTCAGCAGATTCGGCGCGTCGAACTTCAGCGGGTTCTTCCGCAGCTTCTTGGGCAGCTCGTCCAGCTTGGCCAGTCGGCCGCGAGACACGTTGGCGCGCCCCAGCTTCGGCGGCGCGCTGATGGCGTCGAACCAGGTGGAGGAGTAGGTGTAGTTCGCCTCGGACCCGTCCTTGTGGACCGCGATGGTCTCGTCCAGGCCGGTGGTCTTGATGCCGTCGGCGATGAAGTACGCGGTCTCGGTGGGCGTCATCTCGATGGTCGCCCGCAGGATGATGCCGGTCAGGCCGTTGCCGCCGACCGTGGCCCAGAACAGCTTGGCGTTCTTCTTCGGCCCGATGGTCTGCACCTTGCCGTCGGCGGTGAGCAGATCCAGCGACCGCACGTGATTGCCGAAGCTGCCCGCGCTGTGATGGTTCTTGCCGTGGATATCGGAGCCGATGGCCCCGCCCACGGTCACCTGCCGGGTGCCCGGCAGCACCGGAACCCACAGGCCGAACGGCAGCGCCGCCTTCATCAGCTGATCGAGGGACACGCCGGCGTCCACGTCCACCAGCCGGGAGTCCCGGTCGATGCGGTGGATGCGGTTGAGCGTGGTCATGTCGACGACCAGGCCGCCGGCGTTCTGCGCGTGATCGCCGTAGGAGCGGCCCAGGCCGCGGGCGATGACACCGCGACGCAGGTGCGCGGGCTTGGCGTCGTTGTCCTCCGCGACCATGGCGACCGCCTTGGCGATCAGCTCCGGGTCACTGGTGGAGAGCACTTCCGAGGTGGTGGCTGCGGTGCGACCCCAACCGGTCAGGCGGCGGCTCTGCGTCGGCAGGTCGAAGGTCCCCTGCGATGCGGTCCGCTCGCTCTCGCCTGCGGAAGCGGGCTCCGCGGCGGCCGTGGTGGTGGTCTGAGCTTTCGTGGACATCGGCATAGAGGCTACAGGCATAACCGCCGCGAGGCTTGTGTCCTTTGTCCCGGGCATTACTCTTCTGCACTGTGACCGCGGAACCCCATCTGCCCCTCCCGCCCGAGCTGCCCCTGGTCGATGAACCGGGCGGTACGGACGTTGATCTCAAGACGCAGATCATCCGTTTCGCGGTCACCGGCGGGCTGTCGGCCATTGTCGACTTCGGGCTGTACACCCTGCTGTTCAAGGTGGTCGGATTCCCGCTGCCGGTGGCCAAGTCGATCAGCTTCATCGCGGGCACGACCACCGCGTATCTGATCAATCGGCGCTGGACCTTCAAGGCGGAACCGAGCCGTAGGCGATTCATCGCGGTCATCGCCCTGTACGCGCTGACCTTCGCTTTGCAGGTCGGTATCAACCAGGTCTGTTACTACGCCCTGCCCGATGCCTGGTGGCGGATGTTCTTCGCCTTCTGTGTGGCGCAGGGCACCGCCACCGTGATCAACTTCATTGTGCAGCGGGCCGTGATCTTCAAGATCAAATAGTCGATTCAGGACTCCACGAGGGCGTTGTTCTCTTCCTTCGCGTGGAAGTAGTCACCGCCCTTGGCGCGCATATTGTCGGTGCCCCACTGCCGCGCCTCGCGGTGCGCCGGGACCAGGTGCGGAATGTGCTTGCGGCAGTGGATATAGGCCTCTTCCACATCGACCACCACCCAGCGCTCCGGAATGCGCCCGCGCGGCTCGGCGGGCAGGTCGGGGACGCAGCGGCGCATGAGGGCGTCGTCGACGATGCGGGCGGTGCCATTGAGGTGCAGGCCGATCAGGTCCTGCACGAAATCGATCATGAGAATGCCGACGTGGGGGTTCTCGAGAATATTGCCGAGGCTGGCCATGACGCCGTTGCCGCGATACTCCGGATAAGCCACGGTGTGATCGTCGATGACGTGCAGGAAGCCGGGCGTGCCCGCGCGGAAGCTGGAATCGCATTCCCCGTGCTTGTCCGAGGTCGCTATGAAGGCCATATCCATCCGGCGAATGAAATCGATCATGTGGGTATTGAGTCGATCTCGCACTTGGTCGGAGTAGAAACGCTGCGCCCGATCATCGGTGCCGTAGCGTTCCTGCAGTTCCCGTTCGCCGTCGCTGCCGTTTCTGATACCGGGCATCGTGCGCCCCCTTTGGTAGCTGAATACCGGATGGAAGAGGCTCGGCCACGAACTTCGGCCATCCGAAATCCTATACGGTTTAACTATTTTCGTGTGGCGAATGCGTGAACCGGCATATCCGCCCTGGTGGGGCTTCTTCGACTGCTGCCGGACAAACCTTCCCGACGGAGGATCCTCCCGGATGAAAGGGTTCACAAGGGACCTTTGTCCCTTAACTGCGGGGATGCTGACCGCGGTAACGGGCGTCGGGTAGGCGAGATCCCCAGGGGCCCCGATGATTTCGCATTCCTGATTTGTCCATTTTGCAGAGATTGTGATGGCGGACTCCGGTCGTCATCCCCCTAGTTGCGACCGATCTTCGGTGCACGAAACCTAAATACCGAAAAGTCTTTTCAGCGCGCCCTTTTCGCCAGCCGGGCCCGATCCAGCACCGTGAGCGAGCCGCGCCCCAGCCGCACCACGCCCTGATCCTCCAGCTCCCGCAACACCTTGTTGGCGGTTGCCCGCGTGGTGCCCGCCATCGAGGCCAGATCCTCCTGGGTCAGCTGGATCACCGTCGGCGCTCCGCCCCCGTCGCCGTAGCGCGCGGCCAGATCGGCCAGCCGCCGCAGCACCCGCGTCTCCACCGGCAGGTACAGCGCCTCCAGCACCGCCGCCGACAGCCGCCGCACCTGCGCCGCCAGCGAGGTGGTGAGAAACCGCTCCACCTGCGGATACTCCCGCCGCAGTCGTTCGAGCTGGACCCGGTTCAGGGTCAGCGTCTCGGCGTCGGTGACGGCCACGATGGTGGCGGTGCGCCGCGCCTCCGGGCTCAAAAGAGCCTGCTCCCCGAACATTTCGCCGGGCCCGAGCATGGTGAGGGTGGCGGCGTGCCCCAGCGGCGTGGTCACCCGCACCAGCAGCCGCCCGGCCAGGATCAGGTGCACGCAGTCGCCGGGATCGCCCTCGTGGCAGACGATGTCGCGGCGCCGGAACCGGCGCGGCGTGCAGGCGGCCAGGAACTGCCGCCGCTCGTCCGGCGAGAGTCCTTCCAGCAGTTCGAATTCCGCCATGCTGTCGCCGCCTTCATCCCAGGGTGAGCAGCCGGTACACGGTGACCGGCAGGGTCTTGCCCTTGATATCGAAATCCCCCAGGCATTCCACAACGGCCCGCTCCCCGAGCCGTTCGCGAGTGAGCGGACCCACCACCACCGTCCCCGGCTCGGCCAGCCCCTCCAGCCGGGCCGCGAGATTCGTCGTATCGCCGAGCGCGGTGAAGTTCCGCATCTGCCGCGCACCGACATTCCCCACGATGGCGGGTCCGGTGTTCACGCCCACCCGGAACATCGGCCATTCGGGCTGCGCCCGCACCGCCGCCGTGGCGCGCTGCAGCGCGAGGCCGGCCCGGGCCGCCCGCACCGCGTGATCGGGCTGCCGCACCGGCGCGTTGAAGATCGCCATGACCGCGTCGCCCACGAACTGCACCACGGTCCCGCCCTCGGCCAGGATCTCCGGCACGATCGCGCCGTAGTAGGTGTTCAGCATGCGCATGACCTGTTCGGGGCCGACCCGCTCCGCGAACGGCGTATAGCCCCGCAGATCCGCCATCAGCACGCTGACCTCGTGAATCTCGCCGCCCAGACCCGCCTGCGTGGGGTCCGCCAGCAATGTGGTCGCCACCTGCGGCGACATGTAGGACCGGAACAGGCCGTCCAATTGCTGATACAGCCGGGCGTTCTCGATGACCGTGGAGGCCTGCGCCGCGAAGGATTGCGCCACCGCCTGCTCGGCCGGGTCCAGCCCCGGCGCGGCCTCCGCGAATCCCGGTGCCGGACGCGTGAGTTCGAGGACGCCGACCCGGATTCCCTTGACCGTCAGGGGAAAAACGAAGGCCGACGGCTGCGGCGGCCCGCCGTCCTCGAAGCTCAGCTGCCCGCGCCGCAGCATGCCGATGCGAACCGTGTCCTGGTCGAAGGCGAGATTGGCCAGGCGCTGGATCTCGCCCAGCAGCTGCCGCTCCCCGCGAATCACGCTGGCGCGCTCACCCACCGCGACCAGCGCGCCCAGTCGTCGCACCTGTTCGCGTTCGTTGCCGAGCGCGCGGGCGCCCTGCTGCAGCACCGCCACCTGCCGCTCGGTGAGCCCGAACCGGCGGGCCAGCTCCTGCCCGACCGCGCCCAGCGGCGCCCCGGCCGCGACCCCGCCGCTGGCCCGGGCGTCCAGCGCCCGCACCATCTCCTCGAGTGCCCGCGCGTAATCGCGCTGGATGGCGGTCAGGGTGCTGCGCTGGGTGATGCTGTCGAACAGCCCGCGCGCCGACCCCTCACGCCGGAAATTCCGGTGCGCGCTCACCGCGATCAGCAGGAACGCGATGCCCAGCAGCACATGCCATTCCCACCACGAAACCCGCCAGCTGCGGCCGAATCCGACCGCGAACAGCGCCTCGGCCAGCAGCACGAACGCGGTGAGCACGCTGAGCAGCAGGCTGCCCCGGGTGCGCAGGTACCGGTAGGCGTAGGCCCCGGCCGCGACCAGATAGCAGGCCGCGCCGACGAAGGCCAGCGCCACCAGCGGCCCCTGCGCCTCGGACGGATCGGGCACGGTGTCGAACGGCGGCACCCGGGTCAGCGACAGCAGCGCCCACGCCGCCATGATCGTGATCGGCAGCGCGGCAAGGACTTCGGTGAACCGGTGCGCCCGCGCGGTCGGCCCGTACTCGGGCACCGACGCCAGCGCCGCCAGCCCGCCCAGCACCATGCCCACCGGCACCGCCACGGTGAATCCGACATTGGGCGTGGACAGGATGACCCCGGGCGTGGCCAGCGCGTGCAGCCCGAGGAATCCCGAATTCAACTGGAACACCAGCGAAACCAGCACCAGCCGCATGTCCCGGTGGGCGCGCGCCGCGCGGAGCAGCAGCACGCCCAGCCCCAGCGACAGCGCGGCCGCGCCCAGGATCAGCCAGAAGTGGAACGCGTTGTGCAGGTACAGGTGATCCAGCTGCGGCCGGGTGACCAGCAGCCAGAGTCCCGCCGCGGGCAGCCCGACGTGCACCAGCCACAGCAGGACCCGGATGACCGACATGCGACTACCGGCGTCAGGCCCGCGTGAGCGTCACGGGCACGCCGTTGAACACGGCATTCCCGGACGGCGCGTCCACCAGCGAATCATCGGTCAGCGCATTGGCGTTCACACCCGCGTGCGCCCGCGCCACCGACTGCGCGCTGTCCTCGTGTCCCCAACCGTGCGGCAGGCTCACCACGCCCGGCATGATGTCGTCGGTCGGCTCGACCTCCACCGTGAGCGAGCCCGCGGCCGACTTCACCACCGCGTGGCCGTTGAGCCCCAGCCGGGCCGCGTCCGCCGGATTGATCTGCAGCGTGCACCGGTTCGACCCGCCCACCAGCGGCGGCACATTGTGCAGCCAGCTGTTGTTGGAGCGCAGCTGCCGCCGCCCCACCAGCACCATCTCCGGCGCCTGCGCGCTCAGCCGCTCCCGCAGCCGGGTCACATCCGAAAGCAACTGCACGGGAGCGAGTTCCACCTTCCGGGACGCGGTCCGCAGGACACCGGGCAGGCGCGGTCGCAACGGGCCGAGATCCAGGCCGTGCGGATTGTCCAGCAGCACTTGGAGATTCAGCTTACCGCGCCATTCGTCGGCCGCGTCGGGTTCGGCAGCGGCCTCATCGGGCTGGGAGGCCCATTCGCCGTACGGGCCGAGCCGCAGCATCAGGTCCAAGCGCTGCTCGGTGGTGTTCTCGCCGAGCAGTTCCCCGCGCCGATCGGCCATGCCCGCCTTGTGCAGCGTTCCGGCGATGACGATCTCGTCGACCACGGTGAGCGGGTCCAGCCCCGGCTGCGGTTCCTGGCCCGAGACCGCCAGCGCCAGCCGCGCCATCACCTCGGCCTCGGACAGCTCGCCATCACCCAGCGGCACCAGCGGCCGGGAGTACCGGGCGTAGTTGTGCACGGCGAAGTTGAGCAGCGCGAAATCGTAGTGCGGCGACTGCGCGATGCGCGGCGGCGGCAGGATGACATCGGCGTGGCGGGTGGTCTCGTTGAGGTAGCGGTCCACGCTCACCATGAATTCGAGTCCGGCGAAGGCGGCGTCCAGGCGCGCGCCGCTCGGCGCCGACAGCACCGGATTGCCCGCCACCGTCACCATGGCCCGGATCTGCCCCTCGCCGGGCGTGAGGATCTCGTCGGCGAGCGTGGCGACCGGCAATTCGCCCATGGCCTCGGGCAATCCGCGCACCCGGCTGCCCCTGCGCGCGGTCCGGAACGGCCGCGACCGCACGATGCCCAGTGCCGCCCCGGTGGCGAACATGGCCCCGCCGGGTGAGTCCAGATTGCCGGTGAGCACATTGACGACATCGACCAGCCACTGCGTGAGCGTTCCGAATTCGGCCGTGCAGGTGCCGATCCGGGCGTACACGGCCGCGGTCGGCGCGGCGGCCAGTTCGCGCGCGATCCGCACGATCGTCTCGGCCGGCACCCCGGTGCGCCCGGCGACCAGCTCCGGCGTGAAATCGGCCGCGGCGGCGCGCACCTCGTCCAGGCCGTTCACCTCGACGCGAACATCCACGAGCTCCTCGGCGAAGAGCGTGTGCACGATCCCGAACAGCAGGTAGGCATCGCTGCCGGGCCGCACGAACAGGTGCTCGTCGGCCAGCTTGGCGGTGCGGGTGCGGCGCGGATCCACCACCACGAAGCGTCCGCCGCGCTGCCGCAGCGCCTTCAGCCGTCCCGGGAAATCCGGTGCGGTGCACAGGGATCCGTTCGATTCCAGCGGATTCGCGCCCAGCATGAGCAGATAGTCGGTGCGGTCCAGGTCCGGCACCGCCACGGTGAGCGGATCGCCGAACATGAGCCCGCTCGACACCTGCTTGGGCATCTGGTCGGCGGTGCTGGCGGAGAACAGGCTGCGGGTGGCCAGCGCCCGGATGAGCAGCGGCACGTACAGCGCCCCGGCCACGGTGTGGGCATTGGGATTGCCGAGATACAGCCCGACGGCCTGGTTCCCGTAAGCCGCCGACACCTGCGGCAGCCGCTCCCGGATCACCCCGAAGGCCTCGTCCCAGCTCGCCGTGCGCCAGGTATCGGTGGCGCGGTCGCGAATCATGGGCGCGGTCAGGCGATCCGGGTCGGAGTCGAGATGGCCGAGGGTCGCGCCCTTGGGGCAGATGAAGCCCTTGCTGAAGGGATCGGCGTGATCACCGCGCACCGAGGCGATGCGGTCGTCGCTGTCCAGGGTGATTTCGAGGCCGCACACGGCCTCGCAGAGCGGGCAGGTGCGTAGCAGTGTCCGGGGGCTGTCCGTGACATGGGTCATACCCAATGATCGCCCGCGGTCGCATTCGGCGAAACACTTACGGCCGCTGAGCACGGCGAGTGCGTACGCCTGAGAGACTGCCTCGGATTATGTCCGCTCTCTCTGAATTTGCAACGTTCCGAGCTGGATACGTCGAAACCCGCGAGCACCGGGGATGCACTCGCGGGTTTCGGATCGTTTATTCGGTCGCTGTCAGGAGGCGATGCGGGCGGCCTGCGGCGCACCCTTGGCCGCGGCGCGCACGGCCGCCGCGATGGCGACCACCGGCGGGACCCAGCGGGCCTCGTGCGGGGCGACGCCCCAGCAGGCCGCACCGGCCGACAGCTTGCTCGGCGGCAGCGGGATGCCCGCGCCGTCGGTGTAGACGGTGACACCCGACGCGCGCAGCGCCTCGATGGCGCGGGCGGCCTTGCGCAGGCCGGTGACGAGGTGGATCTCGCGGCGCTCGGCGCCCGGGAACTCGATGACCGGGCCGGTCAGGCCGTTGGCGCGCAGGTAGCGGCGGACGAACGCGGCGGTGTCGCCGGTGACCTCGATGCCCGAAATTTCCTCGTCGGTGACCAGGCAGATGCCATTGGCGGTTTCGGCGACCGTCCAGCCACGCCGGATGTAGTCCTGCGCAGATTCTGCAACGGCTGACGAAAACGTCGTACGCACTGGATTCTCCATTCCCCGGTAGATCTCGTTCCTGCTCTGTGCGGGGTATCGGCACGGGGTGTCCGGGTCGTTACATCCTCTTTTTCACCTCGAGTCCGGTTGTGTCCCAAGGCGGCGGGTGTCCAGTCTGTTTTGACCCATTGACGAACATGTCGCAAAAGTGACGTCGAGCCGCGGCACCGCGTCCTGCCAGCGACAACATCGTCAAGGGTGCTGGCGCCCGATTCCGGGGTCCGCGGCCGCTCACCGGTATGACGTGTTCTACACCACACTGTCTCGGGCTGCCCTTCCCCGGTGTTACCGGCGACACTGGATCCGCCGAAAAGGTCTGCGGGAGAGGAGATCGTCGGCATGACCGACCAATCGGGTGGGAACACCGCCGAACTCGAGGAATTCGAGGAGTTCGGCGAGATCATCACCGAGGGCCGCTGGGCCGCCTTCAAGGAGTCCGCCACCCGGCGCATGTCCCGGCGCATCGCCGCGGAGGAAGAGGCCGAGGAGCCGGTCGAACCCTTCGCCAGCCCAAGCGCTTTCGGCTCCTGGAGCGTGGACGCCGCCCGCGCCCTGCTGGACGTGCAGTTCCATCGCGCGGCCACCCGCACCCTGCTGCCGCTGGCGTATCTGCTGGGGCTGGCGGGCGCGTTCGCCATTCCGATCGTGGGAACCGTAGGGCTGTGGCGGATTTCGGCCTGGCTGGGCATCGTCTTCGGGGTGGTGTTCGCCATTCCGCTGGGTCTGGTGATCGCCGCGACGGTGCGCCTGCTGCTGGAATTCGTGCTCAACGCCTCCCGGCTGGCCGCGCGGGTCTCCCATATATCCGATATGGCCGACGATCTCTTCCAGGCGCTCTCCGATGTGGCCGAACCGGTCAATCAGCTCTCGAAAGACGTTCAGGCCGTTCAGTTCTGGCGCTTTCGCAAGCGGTCGTCGAGGAAGTAGCCTGGCGTAGAGCGGACATCCTAACCACCCGGCCGCGTCCCGCGTCCGTGGATCGCTGAGTTTTCCTGTGCAACAATGCGATCGCAACACTGGTATAGGGGGACGAATGGCTCTACCGCAGGGGATTACCGGATCGACCGTGCCGCGGCGGCAGCTCGGCCGACACCTGCGCGACCTGCGCAATCGCGCGCGGATGACGACCCGGGTGGCCGCGCAGCGACTGGAATGGTCCGAGGCCAAGATCTGGCGCATCGAAACCGGGCAGACCTCGCTGCGCAGCCTCGATGTCGAGGCCATGTGCCGGATCTACGGCGCTCCCGAGGACGCCATCGAACCGCTCACCTCGCTGGCCCGCGAGACCAAGGCCCGCGGCTGGTGGACGGAATTCAGCGATGTGATCGACGAGGGTTACGAGGTCTACATCGGCCTGGAGGAGGCCGCGGGGCGGCTCACCAGCTACGAGAACGAGCTGGTGCCGGGCCTTTTGCAGACCGAGCAGTACATGCGCGCCGTGCTCGCCGGGGCCTACCCGGGCATCTCGGCCGAGCAGATGGACCGCCGGGTGCGGGTGCGCCTGGCGCGCCAGTCCCTGCTCACCCGCGACCGCGCGCCGCTGCAGCTGGACGTGGTGATCTCCGAGGCGGTGCTGTGGCATCGCATCGGCGGTGACGACGTGACCCGCGGCCAGCTCGACCGGCTGCGCAAACTGGGCGAGCTGCCCAATGTCCGGTTGCGCGTGTTGCCCGCCGAGTGCGGATACCACCACGGCATGGACGCCGGGCGTTTCGTGCTGCTCGAATTCCCCACCGCCGCAGGCGAACCCACCGAACCGCCGGTGGTTTACGTGGAATCCCTCACCGGCTCCTCGTATCTGGACAAGGAGCACGAGGTGGAGCGCTACCGCGAGGCCATCGCCGCGGTGAATTCCGTAGCGACGGACGCGCTTCCGGTCATCGATACGCTGCGCGCGGCGGTTTAGCCCGGCGGTCTCAGCCCAGATTCTGGGCCAGCACCTCCCGGTGCGTGGGCGCGGCCTGCCGATGCAGTTCGCGCCCTTTTTCCGTGAGGCACACGAAGATCGCGCGGCGATCGTAGGTACACAGTGAGCGGTCGACGAGTCCGTCGCGCTCGAGCCTGGCCACTGTGCGCGAGAGCGCGCTCTGGCTCAGGTAGATGTCATTGGCGAGATCGCTCATCTTGTAGCTGTCGCTACCCGCTTCGACGAGACGGTCGAGGGTTTCGAATTCGCTGAGCCCGATGTGGTGGCGGCCCTGCAGCTCCTTTTCCAGAGCGCACGAGGTCGTCGCGTGCCGGGCCAGCAGATCGCGCCATTCCCCCACCAGCCCAGACGTTTCGAAGGACGTCTTCACGGGCCGGTCGACAGCGCTCCCCCTCTCGGCGCTTGCTGTCGGCTTCGGCATGCGGTCATCCTAGTCCGTCCGGCAGAACCATGCAACCGCATTAAATGCTTGTGCATTTGATGCGTGTGCATGTACTGTCGCTTCTCGTGACTTCCACCGAGATCCGCCCCGCGGTGAGCAACGCGGCCGACTCCACCCAGTGGACCGGCCGGCTCTGGGGCATGCTCATCACCCTGTGCATCGTGCTGTTCCTGGACGGCCTCGACGTGTCGATGATCGGCGTCGCGCTGCCCTCCATCGGCACCGAACTCGACATCCAGACCTCGACCCTGCAGTGGCTGGTCAGCGGTTACGTGCTCGGCTACGGCGGCCTGCTGCTGCTGGGCGGCCGCACCGCCGACCTGCTGGGCCGCCGCAAGGTCTTCCTGATCGCCCTGGCCGTCTTCGCATTGGCCTCTCTCGCAGGCGCTTTGGTGAGCTCACCGGCCCTGCTCATCCTGACCCGCTTCATCAAGGGCCTGGCCGCCGCGTTCACCGCGCCCACCGGCCTGTCCATCATCACCACCAACTTCGCCGAGGGACCGGCCCGCAACAAGGCGCTGTCCATCTACACCGTCTTCGGCGCCGGCGGCTATTCCATGGGCCTGCTCTTCGGCGGCCTGATGACCGGCCTCGGCTGGCGCTGGACCTTCCTGCTCCCGGTGCCGGTGGCCCTGGCCGCACTGGTCTCCGCGTACTTCCTGGTCCCCAAGGACAAGCCGGCCGAGGAGGGCGGCCACGATCTGCTCGGCGCGCTGCTGTCCACCGCGACCATGCTGCTGCTGGTCTACACCGTGGTCTCCGCACCGGAGGCGGGCTGGGGTTCGGCCCGCACCATCGGATCGTTCCTCGCGGTGGCGGTGCTGGGCGCGGCGTTCGTCTACACCGAGACCAAGGTCCGCTACCCGCTCGTCCGCCTGGGCATCCTGCGCAAGCCCAGCCTGGTCCGGGCCAGCCTGGCCATCATCGCGGTCGCCGGTTCGTACTTCAGCTGGCAGTTCATCACCACGCTGTACCTGCAGGACACCCTGGGCTGGTCGCCGCTGAAGCTGTCCATGGCGCTGCTGCCGGTGGGTCTGCTGGTGGTCGCCTCGGCCTTCGTCTCCGACAAGCTCGTGGACCGCTTCGGCACCGGCCCGATCATCGCGATCACCATGGTGGTCATGGCCGTCGGCTACCTGCTGTACCTGCGCATCGACACCGCGCCGGCCTACCTGACCGTGCTGCTGCCCGCGGTGCTGCTGGTCGGCATCGGCTGGGTCGGCTTCCCGGCCATCAATATTCAGGCCACCAGCGGTATCGAGGATGACGAGCAGGGTCTGGCGGCCGGTGTGCTGCAGACCGCCATGCAGGTCGGCGCGGCCATCGTGCTCGCGGTGACCACCGCCATCGTCACCTCCAGCGTGCCCAGCCACCCGACTCCGCAGGCCATGCTCGACACCTACCGTCCGGGCCTGGAATTCGCCGCCGGCGTGTCGATTGTCGGAGCCCTGGTCGCCCTCACGGTGTTCCTCCCCAAGCTGCGGGCCCGCCGCCAGGAGGCGCGCGAGGTGGAGGTCGAACTGGTCGGCTAGTACTCCCCGGCCGGGCCTGCCGCTCACACGGGCCCGGCCGGTTTCCGAAAGACGCTGAGGCGCACCGCGAATCGCGGTGCGCCTCAGTTGTATTCGGGAATCAGCGCGGCAGCTTCAGATCCGCCAGGCGCGGGGCCGCGGCGTCCTTGTCCGAGCGGATGAAGGTGAGCGGCTCGCCGTTGCGGCCCACGGTCGGCCATTCGATGGCCAGGTCCGGATCGAAAGCGTCCAGATCCCGGTCGAATTCGGGCATGTACTCCAGCGAGCACAGGTAGTTGACGGTCGAATCGTCCTCGAGCGACAGCAGCGCGTGGCCCAGGCCCTCGGCCAGATACACCGCCTTGCGCTCCACATCGTCGATGACGACCGCGTCCCACTTCCCGAAGGTGGGGGAGTCGCGGCGCAGATCCACCACCACGTCCAGGAACGCCCCGCGCACGCAGGTCACGTATTTGGCCTGGCCGGGCGGGTTCTCGGTGTAGTGGATGCCGCGCAGCACGCCCGCCGCGGAGGTGGAGATATTGACCTGCAGCAGGTCGAAGGGCCGGCCCACCGCCTTCTCGAACTCCGAGGCCTTGAACGACTCGTAGAAGACCCCGCGGTCGTCCCCGCGCAGCACGGGCGTGAACTCCCAGGCGCCGGGCACCGACAGTTCCCGAATCCGCACGTCGTTGCGTCCCATACCGTCTACTCCCAGGTTCGGCCGTGGTCGAGCAGACCCAGCAGGTAGTTGCCGTAACCCGAGCGCACCAGCGGTTCGGCCAGTCGGGTGAGTTGATCGTCGTCGATGAAGCCGAGCCGCCAGGCCACCTCTTCGGGCACGCCGATCTTGAGGCCCTGCCGCTCCTCGATGGTGCGCACGTAATTGGCGGCGTCCAGCAGGGAGTCGAAGGTGCCGGTATCGAGCCAGGCGGTACCGCGGGCCAGCACCTGCACGTGCAGGCGGCCCTGCTCCAGGTAGGCGCGGTTGATATCGGTGATCTCGTATTCGCCGCGGTCGGACGGCTTCAGATCGCGGGCGATGGCGAGCACGTCGTTGTCGTAGAAGTACAGCCCCGGGATCGCGTAGTTGGAGCGCGGCTTGGCGGGCTTCTCCTCGATGGAAATGGCCCGGCCGTCGGCGAATTCGACCACGCCGTAGGCGGTCGGATCGGAGACGCGGTAGGCGAAGACCGCGCCGCCGTCGAGATCGTGGAAGTTCTGCAGCCCCGTGCCCAGGCCCGGGCCGTGGAAGATATTGTCGCCCAGCACCAGTGCCGCGCTGTCGGCGCCGATGTGATCGGCCCCCAGCACGAAGGCGCGCGCCAGCCCGTCCGGTTCCGGCTGCACCACATAGGAGATGGAGACGCCGAACTGGCTGCCGTCGCCGAGCAGCCGGGCGAAGGCGTCGCTGTCCTCGGGGGTGGTGATCACCAGGATGTCCCGGATTCCCGCCAGCATGAGGGTGGACAGGGGGTAGTACACCATCGGTTTGTCGTACACCGGGACCAGCTGTTTGCTCACCCCGCGCGTGATCGGGTGCAACCGCGATCCGGTGCCACCGGCCAGGATGATTCCGCGCATGTCACGAGAGTCTGCCAGTTCGATCGCGGAGCGCGGCGGTCAGGTTCCGAGTGGACCTCGAATCGATCACGCCCGTTTACCGGCGGACGGATGTGGCGATTTCTGTTGCGTAGGTCACGTTCTCATGGTGTTCTGAAATGACGCTATGTGAGATGTCAGCGCCGACTCTCGCGCGCCGGGTACCGAACCGTGTTTCGACTGCTCCGGACGAACGGTTCGGCGCGCCAACAACGAGGTAGGTGCGCGATGACTCACGACACGCCCGTCCAGAACCCCGACCGGACCAGCGCCGCCGCGCGCAGCCTGACAGTCTTCTCCCGCACCGTGATCCGGCCCGCCGGTGACCGGGCGACGGTCACGGTGGGCTCGATGCCGGTGGTCAACGCCGTCATCAACAGCCTCGCCAAACTGCGCCCGATGCCGCGCGGCGTGGAACGGGAGGAAGTGCGGCTCAAGGGCTTCCGCATCGAGATCGTGCGCCCCGCCGGCGCGAGCAGGTCACTGCGCGACGGCGCGGTGCTCTACATGCACGGCGGCGGCTTCTTCCTGTGCGGGCTCGACACCCACCGCCCGGTCGTGGCGGCCCTGGCCCGGCGCACCGGACTGCCGGTGGTGAGCGTGGAATACCGGCAGCTGCCGAAGACCGATATCAACGGATCCGTCGAGGACTGCCTGACCGCCTACAAATGGCTACTGGCACACGGTGTTCCGGCCTCGCGCGTGGTATTCGCCGGTGACTCCGCGGGCGGCTACATGACCTTCGCGACCGCCCTGCGCGCCCGCGACAACGGACTCCCCGTCCCCGCCGGACTGGTCGGGCTGAGCCCCGCGCTCGATCTGGACTGCGCCGAGAAGCGCGCCCACCCCAACTACCGCCGCGATGCCCTGATTCCGTTGTCCGCCTTGGAATCCGTGGTCAAGCTCGGCGCGGAGGTCGACGGCCGCCTGGATCCGATGATGTCGCCGGTCAATCACGTGCTCGCTGGCCTGCCGCCCGCCCTGCTGATCATCGCCGAACACGAGGTGCTGCGCCGCGACAGCGAGATCATGGCCCAGCGCCTGGCCCAGTCGGGCGTACCCGCCACCCTCGAGATCTGGCGCGGGCAGGTGCACGCGTTCCCGGCGATCTTCCCGAACATGCCGGAGAGCCGGGCGGCGCTGGCCCATGTGGCCCGCTTCGTCCGCGAGCGGCTGGAGGCGGCACAGATCGCGCGGACGGCGTAAACAGATCCGGCACAGCGTGATTCGATGATGTGGGGCTCGGAGTGCCTGCTCCGAGCCCCACATCGGTAGAGTGAATAACGAAAACCCCGCCCGTCGGAACCGGGCGGGGTTTTCGCTTTTCAGCGGCCGCTGGCGCGGCCGAGTATTACTTGGCCGGAGCCGGAGCGATGTGCGGGCCGTTGATGGTGATGAAGTACTGGATCGCAGCCGCGATGGCGACCGGCGCGGTCACGAACACCTGACCGGCCAGGGTGCCCAGGAAGCCGACGAGGCTGGCGCCGACGATGCAGCCGCCGAGCGGGCCGGCACCGAACATCAGCAGCAGCGGGGTGGTCGCCGCGAAAGCGACACCGGCGCCCACGACGCAGCCGAGGGCCGCGCCACCGAGGCCGCCGACCAGGGTGCCGATGGTGGCGCCCAGCGCGACGGTGTCCTTCATGCGGTTCCAGGCGGCCTGCTCACGGTCGTAGTCCGACTTCCACGGCGCCTGGTCCTCGTACGGCAGGGCGACATCCTTGACGTTCTCCGGCGTGTACTTCGCGTGGTCCATATCGAACTGCGGGGTCAGCGTCGCGCTGTTGCCGGAGATGTCCGCGGCGATCGGGAAGGTGAAGTCATCCACCTTGAACGACAGCGGCATGCCTGCGACAACGGTGCCGTTGGAGGCCTTGACCTCCAGGTTGCCGTTCTCCACGACCAGCGAGCCCGCGTCGGTGCGCAGAATGCTCTGGGTCTCGGTGGTGGTGATCGTGTAGTTGATGGCGCCGTTGTCTTCGGCAGCCGGGGCCGCGTTCACGGTGCCGGCGGTGACGGCCAGAGCGGCGGTCACCAGAGCCGCGGTGGCGGCGAACTTCCTCATCAGCATTGCTTGAAACCTCATCGAAGAGCTCGGGGGGACAACACGAATCGAAATGGAGAACAGCTAACGAGCGGTGAACCCATCGTGACCGTTCGTTCAAATTTTGTTCACCATCCCGGTCGTGCGGTTTGCAAGCTAGGGGAAATCTCCTGCGTAGTAAAGGTTTTGACGCAGATATATGAGCCCTCCCGCCGTCACTTTCGCGCCATCGTGTGACGAAGGTCACACTGAATGCGGGGAAAGTCGTGACCATTTGCGACTGAATGTCGCGGTAAGGCCACGAAATTCCGACATTTGGACCGAGCGTCCGCCTTTCAATTAAGTACGTATGTTTCAGCCGCGTGTCCGATTCCGCGCACAACAACGGCCTCGGTGGTGTAGAGAAGGCAACTTCGCCGACCCTGCGACGGTGCCCGGTCCGGCCCACGTAGGGTTTGCGTGTGCGACTGCTCGTAACCGGCGGTGCCGGATTCATCGGCTCGAACTTCGTGCATCAGACCGTGACTACGCGTCCGGGTGTGCAAGTGACCGTGCTGGACAAACTCACCTATGCGGGCAACCGCGCCTCGCTCGACCCGGTCGCGGACCGAATCGAGTTCGTGCACGGCGACATCGCCGACACCGCGCTGGTGGACCGCCTGGTCGGCGGGGTGGACGCGGTCGTGCATTTCGCCGCGGAATCACACAACGACAATTCGCTGGCCGACCCCTGGCCGTTTGTCCAGACCAATATTGTCGGCACATACTCCCTGCTCCAGGCGGTGCGGCGGCATCAGGTGCGTTACCACCACATCTCCACCGACGAGGTGTACGGGGACCTGGAACTGGACGCGCAGAAGGCATTCGACGAGAGCACGCCCTACAACCCGTCGAGCCCCTATTCGGCCAGCAAGGCCTCCAGTGACATGTTGGTCCGCGCCTGGGTGCGCTCATTCGGCGTGCGGGCGACAATCTCCAACTGCTCCAACAACTACGGCCCCTACCAGCATGTGGAGAAGTTCATTCCGCGGCAGATCACCAATCTGATCGACGGTGTGCGCCCGCGCCTCTACGGCAGCGGACATCAGGTGCGCGACTGGATCCATGTGGACGACCACAACAGTGCGGTGTGGGAAATCCTGGAGCGCGGTCGAATTGGTCAGACCTATCTGATCGGCGCGGACGGCGAACGCGACAACAAGTCGGTGATCGAACTGATTCTGGAGGCGTTCGGCCGCGCCCCCGACGATTTCGATCACGTCACCGATCGCCCGGGTCACGATCTGCGCTATGCCATCGATCCCTCGCTGCTGCGCACCGAACTCGGCTGGGAACCGCGTTATCGGGATTTCCGCCGCGGGCTGGAGGCCACCATCGACTGGTACCGCGACAACGAATCCTGGTGGCGGCCGAAGAAGGCCGCCACCGAATCCGCTTATGCCGCCGCGGGCGAGAAGGTCATCTAGCCGTCAGCCCCAGACCAGGGTGGAGTATTTGACCACGGCGGCGATGAGTGCGACCGAGGTCGCCGCCACCACGGTGATCGCCGCGCCGCGCACCGGAATCCGGCCGGCGGCATCGGTGAGGCGCAGCGGCATCCACCGCAACACCACCGCCAGACCCAGCACGGCCAGCGGCACGAAGTACCGGCCCTGCACGCCGTCGATGATGAAGTAGCCGACCGGCGTGAAGGACATGTACAGCGTCACGTAGATCATGGCGACGCTGGCGGCCACGGTCGCCAGCACCAGCCAGGTGCGCGTCCGGTTCGCGCCGCGCGGCGAGAAGCGTTCGGCCGTACCGATACTCACGGTGAAGGCCAGCAGGCTTGCCAGCACGGTGAGGGCGGGCACCTCCACGTAGGAGAAGCCGAGCTCGCCGAAGAACTGGACGAACCAGTGCTGGTCGCGGCGCGCGATGCTGTCGCCGAACACGCGCACGAAATGCACCGGATCGGTGAGGATGCCGTGCAGCTGATCGCCCGGACGCACACTGCCCCAATCCTTCTTGGGCCGCATCAGGCTCATGCCGTCACCGGTCGGGGCGGCGATCTTCATCCAGATCGCGAACGACACCGCGCCGATGCCCGCTGCCGCCCACGGCAGCACGCGCTGCCAGAGCGCGACGCGCGCGTCGCCCCCATTGCCCTCGGACCCGTCGCCGGCGCCGAAGCCGAAGCGACGCGCGGGAATCAGCACGATCAGCATGGCGATCAGCACGTAGGTCGGCTTGCACACCGGCAGCAGGATGGTGGTGGCCAGCGCGGCCACCGTCTCCGGCTTGGACAGCCGCCGCCCGAGGAACAAGCCCTTCACCACCAGCGCCGACAGCAGCAGCGCCAGCGCATTGGTGACGGTGTCGGCGGTGACGGTTCCGGCCTGGAACAGCGCGATCGGGAGTACGGCGACCGTGAAGGCCAGCCACTGCACCCGGTGCCCGCGCAGCACGCGCAGCGCGAACCCGACGATCACCAGGTAGGCCAGCAGCCCGGCCCAGCGGGTGGCCAGCACGATGCCGCCGACATTCAGGTCGAGGGCCTCGGCGAGACGGATGCCCGCGGCGGGCGGCAGATACGGAATCGGGGAGTAGGCGGCGGTATTGGTGAACCACACCTGCTTGGTCTGGTCGGAGACCGCCAGGCCGCCCAGCACGTCGTAGGCGTGCGGGTCCTCGACCATGGGCTCCGGCTCATCCGGATTGTCCTGGTAGTCGTGGAAGGCGTAGCTCATCAGCGCGTCGATGCTGACCGGCACGTCGCCGCCCCATGCGGGCCCGCGATCGTCGTGGATCTGCTCCGGCAGGAAGCCGCCGTGCGCGACCTGGTAGGCGCGGCCGAACTGGGTGATCTCGTCGTGGCCCCAGAACGGCGGCGTCAGCACCGACCACACCGCGCCGAAGATGCCCGCGATCAGCAGGAAAACCAGTGCGGCCGAACCGAATCGCCGCTCCACGCCGATCACCGCGCGGCGCAGTCCGGCCTGGCGCTCGGGCTCGGGGGCCGGGATCTGCTCCGGCCGGGCGACGTCGGGCTTCTCGTTCGCTTCGGTAACCACGGTGTCCGATTCTGCTTTGCCGTTGGGGTTCTGTCCGGCAAGCCCCACCGTCATCGCGTCGAACCGGCCGCGTCGCCCTCGCCGACCGCGGAGTAACGCAGGTACATCAGCCGGGCCGCCTCGTGCCGGGAGCGGCGGATGCCGTCCAGGATCAGGCCGGCGGTCCACGCCAGGCTGCCGAGCAGCAGCAGCGTGAAGCCGAGGAATAACGTCGGGAAGCGCGGCACCGTGTGGGTCTGATAGAACTCGACCACTATCGGCGTGATCAGGATGACCGACACCAGCCAGGCCAGCGTGCCGAACAGGCCGTAGAACGCGACCGGCCGCTCGTGCCGGGCCAGGCCGACGATCAGGCGCAGGATCTTGAAGCCGTCGCTGTAGGTGCGCAGCTTGGATTCGCTGCCCGCGGGCCGATCCCGGAAACCGACCGGAACGGACGTCTGCGGTACGCCCAGGTGCTGCGAGTGCACGGTCAGTTCGGTCTCGATCTCGAACTCGCGCGACACGGCCGGGAAGGACTTCACGAAGCGCCGCGAGAAGACCCGGTAGCCGCTGAGCATGTCCTCGACGTTCTCGCCGAAGACCTTGCCCACCACGCCGTTGAGCACCTTGTTGCCGGTCTCGTGGCCCGCGCGGTAGGCCGACCCGGCCTCGACCTCGCGGCGCACGCCCAGCACGTGGTCGTAGGGACCCTCGAGCAGGGTCCGGATCATCTCGGGGGCCGCGGCCGCGTCGTAGGTGTCGTCACCGTCGACCATGAGGTAGACGTCGGCCTCGATATCGGCGAAGGCGCGGCGCACCACATTGCCCTTGCCCTTGCGGTTCTCGGTGCGCACGATCGCTCCGGCCGCACGCGCCTTGTCGGCGGTGGCATCGGTGCTCAGGTTGTCGTAGACGTAGACGACAATGCCCGGGACGGCGGCCTGGAGGTCGGTGACGACCTTCGCGACGGCGGCCTCTTCGTTGTGGCACGGCACAATGGCGGCAATACGAAGCTCGGTGGAGTCCACCCGGTCAATCCTCTGATCGGAGGCGAATATGAACACCGGGAGGGTACCCGACCTTGACGGGTATATGGGTGCGGCGGGTTGGGGTACCGTCGGCCGGTGTCTGCGAACGAGTCCACGGCGGTGAACGAATCCGCGCCGAACGCGTCCTTGACCGGCAAGATCAGGGCTCTGCTGCAGCGCGGCGGCGCCTTCCTGGTGGTCGGCGCGATCGGATTCGTGGTGGACGCGGGCACCTACAACCTGCTGGTCTTCCTGGGCGGCGAGGGCCCGCTGTTCCACCGGCCGCTGCTGGCCAAGATCATCTCCATCGGCGTGGCCACCGTGGTCACCTATTTCGGCAACAAGTGGTGGACCTACTCCGATCACGACGGCGATACCGGGGCCCGGCACATCCTGATCTACGCGGCGCTGAATGTGATGGCCATCGGGCTGCAGCTGGGGTGTCTCGGCTTTTCCCGATATGTGCTCGGACTGGACAGTCCGTTGGCGGACAACGTTTCCGGCACCCTCATCGGCCAGGCCGTGGCCATGGGCTTCCGATTCTGGGCGTACGGGAAATTCGTCTTCACCAATGCGGCCTCGGGAACGAATAACGCCTGACACTGATATTGTCGGGCCGCCGAGCGTGACAGTGGCGGTGCGACCACGTCGGATGAGCCGGTGTCTAAGTATTCAAAGGATGTCGAGGGATTCATGGATGCGTCGGCTGGGCAGGCCGTGACCGAAACCGAGGACCGCAAGAGCGCTGAGTCGAAGGCGATCGAGAACGCGGAAGCGCCCGCGACCCTGCGCGCGGAACACGCCGCGCCGGAACGGCTGGTGCTGGCGCGCGGCATCTTCACCGGACCCGCGCCGAAGATCAGTGACGACCTGTACGCGGTGGCCAAGGGCAAGGTGACCCGGGAACGGCGGACCCTGCGCCTGGAGAAGGGCGCGTCGGTCCATACCAACACCTATTTCGGCCGTTTCGCCGCCGCCTATTGGCAGCGCTGGACCAGCGTCACCGAGGTCGAGGTGGGCATGACCCTCGAGGTGGCCGGCAAGGTGCGGATTCGGCTGGCGGCCTCCGATATCGCGGGGCATCGCCGGGTGGTCGACACCGCCGTGGTGCGGGAGACCGGCCGGGTGGTGCTGCGCGCGCCGCTGGACATGTACGTCGACGGCGGCGCGATCTGGCTCGAGATCGAGGCGCTGGGCGGCGAGGTCGTGGTCAGCGATCTGGAGTGGACCGCGGCCGCGCCCGAGCAGGTGCGCCCGGTGGCCATCGCCATCTGCACCTTCAACCGGGCCCAGGATTGCGCGAATACCGTTGCGGCCCTGGCCTCGGACCCGACGGTGCTGTCGCTCATCGACGCCGTGTACGTGGTCGACCAGGGCACCGATCTGGTGCAGGACCAGGCGCTGTTCACCGAGACGCAGCCGCGCTTCGGTGACAAGCTGCGCTACATCCGGCAGCCGAATCTCGGTGGCGCGGGCGGTTTCACGCGCGGCCTCTACGAGGTGTCCGCGGCCAATGAGCACGCCGACGTCATCCTGATGGACGACGACATCCTGTGCGAGCCCGAAACCGTGTTGCGGCTCAACGCCTTCGCGAACCTGACCGTGGAACCCACCCTGGTGGGCGCGCAGATGCTGTTCCTGTTCAACCCCGACTACCTGAATGTCGGTGCGGAGGAGACGAATCTGGGCAAGCTGCGCCACGGCCAGAAGGTGGCCAAGGCGCTGCGCAACACCTCCATGCTCAAGAAGCACCAGGAACGCCGGGTGGACGCGGGCTATCAGGCCTGGTGGACCTGCCTGATCCCGGCCGAGGTGGTCAAGCGGATCGGGCTGCCGGTGCCGATCTTCTTCCAGTGGGACGACGTGGAATACGGCCTGCGCGCGCGGGAGAACGGTTTCGTCACCGTCACCCTGCCGAACGCCGCGGTCTGGCACGCCGACTTCTACTGGAAGGACTTCGACGACTGGGCACGCTACTTCTCCTCGCGCAACTCGCTCATCGTGTCCTCGCTGCACCACGATCTGGACCCGAAAGCCGTTACCCGCCAGCTGTTCCGGGAGATCGGCGAGTACCTGGTCGGCATGCAGTACGGCCTGGCGCACACCACCCTGCAGGGCATCGAGGACTACCTGCGCGGCCCGGAGATCCTGCGCGACGGCGGTATCGAGGCGCTGGCCAAGGCCCGCGGCTCGCGCTCGGACTACCCGGAGACCATCAAGCATCCGGCCGCCACCTCCCCGGTTCCCAACGCGCACCTGCACGTGCGCCGGGCGGGCGGCGAGCCCAGCCACCCGCTGCTGGTGCTCTACAAGCGCGCGCTGAACCAGTGGCTCGGCCGGGTCATCCCGGGCCCCGTCGCGGTCACCCGCGAGGACGCGCACTGGTGGCATGTCGGCCTGTTCAACCAGGTGGTCGTCACCGATGCCTCGCAGTCCGGTGTCCGAGTTCGCGTGCGCGACAAGGAAACCGCCCGCAAGTTGCTGCTGCGCGCCTACCGCGTGCTGAAGCAGCTGCGCAAGGATCTGCCGAGCCTGCAGCAGCGCTGGCGCGCCGCCATGCCGGAGCTGACCAGCCGCGAGAACTGGGAACGCCTCTACGGAATCGACTAGAGGCGGCCATATTCGCCTGACCATGGCCCGGAACCCCGTGTCCCGGGCCATGTTCGTCTTACTCCGCGGTCCAGCCGATCACCCGCAGATGCTGCACCAGCTGCCCCGCGAAGGCGGGCACGATCGGATCCACGGCCAGCGAAACCACGTCCACCGCAGCGGCTTCGGGCGTCTGGGCCTGCGACATGTCGGCGAAATACGGCCGGGAGGCCGCGGTGTCGACCAACCCCGGGCACACCGCACCGATGAAAATCCCGCGCCGCTCCCCATCCGTCCGGGCGAAGATCCGCGTCGAGGCGACCTGTCCGATCTTGGACGGGTAATTGATGGACGCGGGCCACCCGGCGTCCCGATCCTTTCCCGCCTCGACCAGGTCGGCGTAATCCAGCATGACCCGGTCGATGTCGGCCAGATCCTGTGTCTCAGTGTCGAACAGGTGATGCAGGCTCGGATCCAGATACCGCAGGCTGCCGAAGGCGCTGGCCACCACCAGGAATCGGCCGCCGGTTCGGACCAGCGGCCCGAATTCGCGGATCATCCGGGTGGTTCCGAGATTGTTGGTGTTCACGAACTCCCGGATCGTCTCCGCGTCGGTGCGTTCCGGATCCCGCCGGGCGGCCGCGTTCGAGACGACGAGGTCGAGTCCGCCGTGCCGCTCCTCGATCAGCCGCGCCGCGGCGGCCACACTCGCGTCATCGCTGACATCCAGAACCAGCGGCTCCGCTCCGGGTATCGCGGCCGCCGCCTCCGCGACCCGCTCGGCATTCCGGCCGGTGACATAGACGGTGGACCCGGCCTCCAGACGCTGGGCGAGCAGCGCCGCCACCGCCCGTCCCAATCCCTGATTCGCACCCGTGACAAGGGCAATGCTCATGCGAGCAGTCAACCCGGATCGGCGTCACGTATTCCCGTGTCAGAGGAACAGATCGGTGGTGAGTTCGCCGTCGCCGGGGGCCACGCGGTACTTGTCCAGGTCGGTGATGCCGTGTGCGGCAAGGACATCCTCGTCGATGAAGAAGTTGCCGGTGGTGTCCTTGGCGGGGGAGGTGAGGACCAGGTAGGCCGCGTCGGCGTAGATGTCGGGGGTGCGGGAGGTGGCGATCATCTCGTCGCCGCCGAGCAGGTTGCGAACGGCCGCGGTCGCGATGGTGGTGCGCGGCCACAGCGAGTTCACGCCGATGCCGTACTTGCGCAGCTCCTCGCTCAAACCCAGTGTGGTGAGCGACATTCCGTACTTGGCGATGGTGTAGCCCAGGGCCATGCCCGCCCATTTCGGGTCCAGGTTCAGCGGCGGCGACAGGGTCAGGATGTGCGGGTTGCGGCCGGATTCCGCGGATTCCTTGAGGGCCGGGATGCTGAGCTTGGAGAGCAGGAAGCTGCCGCGGCAGTTGATGTCCTGCATCAGGTCGTACTTCTTCATCGGCAGCAGTTCGGTGGGGGAGATGTCGATGGCCGAGGCATTGTTCACCACCATGTCGATGCCGCCGAACCGCTCGATGGTCTGCCGCACCGCGTCCGCTACCGCCTCGTCGTCGCGCACGTCGCCCAGGTACTTGAGCACCGTGCCGCCGGCCTGCTCCAGTTCGGCCGCCGCGGTGTGAATGGTGCCGGGCAATTTGGGATGTGGCGCATCGGTTTTCGCGATGAGGGTGATGTTGGCGCCGTCGGCCGCCGCCCGCCTGGCGATCTCGAGGCCGATACCGCGGCTCCCGCCCGACATGATCATGGTCCGGCCCGCCAGCTGCTTCGGTGCTTCGGTCATGGCTCCGCTCCCGTTCCGTTGTGGTCGCCCCGAATGCGATCATCCGCGCCCGGATGACCCGGCGGGGCGGAAACTCTCGCATCTCGGACAGTAGGCCAGAAATGCACGCTATGCAACAAGGTGCATAGGGTAGCGCCGGCGCTACCCAGTACGCGGTCGCCGACACGACCACGATTCGGGCGTGTGGGGCATGGGCCGCGCGCCGTCGGCTTCCTAGCCTTGGAAGGGCCGGAGCACCCGGCCTGAACAGGAGGAATGCCTTCCATGAGCGCATTGCGGCGCCATCGTGCGCGGACCGCGGCGGCCGGGATCGGGTTGGCGGCACTGCTCGCCGTCCAGGGCTGCGCCACCCACGACGCGTCGGACGATCGACTCGGCGGCGTGGGTCCGCGGCTGACCCGGCTGCTCGACGACCTCGTGCATCGGCACGGATTTCCGGGCGCGCAGGTGACCATCGACGGGCCGGGCGGCCACCGGGTGCTGACCGCCGGGGCGGGGGACACCGCGACCGGCGCGCCGATCGCCGACGGTTCGCGGGTCCGGATCGGCAGCAATACGAAGACGTTCGTCGCCACCGTGATCCTGCAACTGGTGGCCGAGGGGAAGGTCGATCTGGAAGCGCCGATCGAGCGCTATCTGCCGAATGTGGTGCGCGGCAACGGCAATGACGGCAATCGCGTCACCGTGCATCAGCTGCTGCAACACACCAGCGGCCTGCCCGACTATCTCGCGAGCGGCGATCCCGAGCTCACCGCGAAACCGGACACGCCGCAGCTGAAGGCTGACCTGGACGAAATCCGCTGGGCCCATTACGAACCCGCGGATCTGGTGCGCATCGCCATGTCCATGCCGCCGCAGTTCGAGCCGGGTGCGCGGTCGGTCTACACGAATACCAACTACATCCTGCTCGGCATGCTGATCGAGCAGGTCACCGGCCGATCCGCCGAGGCCGAGATCAGCGCTCGCATCCTGGAGCCATTGGGCCTGCGCGACACCTACTTCCCCGATGCGCGCGAGACCGGCATCCGCGGCCCCCATCCGCGCGGATATCAAGTCGAGAACGGCAAGCGCATCGATGTCACCGATCTGGACCCGTCGTGGGGCGGTACCGCGGGCGCGATGGTCGCCACCCCGTCGGATCTGAACCGCTTCTTCACCGCCATGCTCGACGGCAAGCTACTGCCCGCCGCCCAGCTCGCCCAGATGAAGCAGACGGTCCCGTTCGATCGCGAACCCGACGCCGGGTACGGCCTGGGCTTGATCCGCCACCCCGTCTCCTGCGGTGCCGAGGTGTGGGGACACGGCGGCAGCATCCCCGGATTCGGGACCCGCAACGCCGTGGCCGCCGACGGCACGGCGGTCGTGGTCACCGTCAATCAGCTCCCGTCCGACAAGGCCGGCTCCGATGCGGTGTTCGAGGTCTTCGACACCGTGCTCTGCTCACGATGAGGGGGGATTGTTCGTGCTCCGAAAGCTGACCCCGGCCCGCAATGTCCTGACCGCGGTCGCCGTCACCGGGCTGATCGCCGCGGTGGCCTGCACCACGACCGCCGTCACCGATCACGCGGGTGCCGCCGAACCGCTGGACCGCTACAGCCACCAGCGGCTCGCGTGGAAGTCCTGCGACGATCCCGGCTTGGACGGCATGGGCGCGCAGTGCGCCGATGTCACCGTGCCGCTGAATTACGCCGAGCCGCAAGGCCGCACGATCACCGTCGCCATCTCCCGCATTCCCGCCACCGATCCGGCGCGGCGGCACGGTGTCATGCTCTCCAATCCGGGCGGGCCCGGCGGCGCGGGCCTGGACTACTTCGTCGAGACCAGCAAGGCCATGACTCCCGAGGTGCGGGCCCGCTACGACCTGATCGGCATGGATCCGCGCGGCGTCGGGCGCTCGTCGGCGGTGAACTGCCACTGGCCGCACGGATTCGGGCTGCAGTTCGCCGGACCCGATGCCAAGGGCTTCGCCGAATCCGTCGCCGATCAAGCCGACCTGGCGGCGCGCTGCGTCGCGGCGGAGGGGGATCGCCTGCCGCACTTCACGACTCGCAATACCGCCCGGGACATGGATGTCATTCGCGCGGTGCTGGGCCAGGACAAGATCAGTTATCTCGGCACGTCGTATGGCACCTATCTGGGTGCGGTCTACATGCAGCTGTTCCCGGAGCGTTCCGACCGTATGGTGCTCGACGGCACCGTGGATCCCGATCGC
This sequence comes from Nocardia sp. JMUB6875, assembly GCF_041154655.1. Classification (NCBI taxonomy): domain Bacteria; kingdom Bacillati; phylum Actinomycetota; class Actinomycetes; order Mycobacteriales; family Nocardiaceae; genus Nocardia; species Nocardia sp. JMUB6875. The sequence continues at coordinate 1,218 of NZ_BAAFGR010000033.1, read as the reverse complement.
TACGGTGCGGTCGGCATGGTTCAGGACATGGGCGCGCCCAATGAGGCCGCACTCGATGCCTGGGCGGCCTGGACTGCGGAGCGCGACGGTGAATACCACCTCGGCGCGACCGGCGCCGAGGTGCGCGGATCGGTGCAGCGGTTGATCGAACGTGCTGCGGCCCAACCGATTCGGATCGGCGACTTCGAGGTGAATGCCCACATGCTGCCGCTGGTGCTGTACATCGCCTTCGATTCACCGCACGGTTACGGCCTTGCCGCCCAGCAGATCCGGGAACTGGCGGATGCCGCCGACGGCAAGCCGGTCCAGCCGGATCAAGATCTGGCAGGCAAGTTGAACATCATGCTGCGCTCCCAGCCCCGCGACCTGTCACCGCAGATGGCGATCCTGTGCGGCGATGTCGGCGCCCCGCGCGATCCCGCCTGGTACTGGCGCAATCTCGAGGCCTCCCGCGCCACCCAGCCGGTCTTCGGCGCGCTGGCCGACAACATCACGCCCTGCGCGTTCTGGGCCCCGCCCATCGAGACCTCCACGGCCCTGGCGAATTCGGTGCCGAACCTGATCATCCAGGCCACCGGCGACACCCGCACCAACTACGGCGGCGCGCTCGCCATGCACAAGGTGCTCACCGGCTCCCGCATGGTGACACTGCAGGACGTCGCCATCCACTCGATCCTCGGCCGCTACCCGAACACCTGCGTCTACGACGCCTTCAACGCCTACCTGGCCGACGGCACCCTGCCCGCCGCGGACCTCACCTGCCGCGACGACTGATCATCCGGCATTGAGGTAGGCGAGCACGGCCAGCACCCGGCGATGCCCCACCTCGTCGGCGAACAACCCCAGCTTGGCGAAGATGCTCCGAATATGTTTGAGCACAGCGCCTTCGGACACCACGAGGCGCTCGGCAATGGTGCCATTGTCGAGCCCCTCCGCCATCAACGCCAGCACCTCCCGCTCCCGCGGCGTCAACGCCCCCAGCGGATCATCGGTCTTCCGCCGCACCAGCAACTGCGAAATCACCTCGGGATCCATCGCCGTCCCACCCTCGGCCACCCTGCGCAGCGAATCCAGAAACCGATCCACCTTCCCCACCCGCTCCTTGAGCAGATACCCGATCCCACCCGCCCCCTCCCCGAGCAATTCGGCCGGCTAACTGGCCTCCACCCACGCCGACCAGCCCAGCACCCGCCGCCCGGGCTGAATCTCCCCGGCCCC
>NZ_BAAFGR010000032.1:0-56601 GCF_041154655.1 Nocardia sp. JMUB6875 | reverse complement strand
TCCCCCGCGCGTACCCTCCGCTGCCCCACCGGCCACACCTTCGACCTGGCCAAACAGGGCTACATCACCCTCCTCACCGGCGCCTCCACCAAAATGACCGGCGACACCCCGGCCATGCTCGACGCCCGCGCCACCTTCCAATCCGCCGGCCACTTCACCCCGATAGCCGAAGCCGTTGCCCGAGCGGTCAACAAAGCAGTATTCGGAGCGGACTCCCCCACGGCTGCCACCTCAATCGCGCGCTCGACGGTTCGCGCTCGAATCACCGCGCCCGGAATGTCGGTCACGTCGGCCTCGGCCACCCGACTCGCCGCGACGCTGCTGAATTCGACCGCGCGGCGCGATACCGCGGTGCTCGAGAGAAATGCTGCGGTCCTCGAGATCGGTGCGGGGACGGGGTACTACCTGGCGGCGGTGCTGGATGCGATGCCCTGGGCTCGGGGGATCGCGTTGGATGTGTCCAAGGCGGCGGCTCGGCGGGCGGCTCGGGCGCATGTTCGGGCGGGGTCGGTCATGGCTGATGCGTGGCGGGGGCTGCCGGTTCGAGACGGGGTGGCCGACGCGGTCGTGTGTGTGTTCGCGCCTCGGAATGCCGAGGAGGTGGCTCGGGTGCTCGCGCCGGGTGGGCGGTTCGTTGTGGTTACGCCGACCTCGAGGCATTTGGGGGAGCTCGTCGGGCCGCTCGGGATGGTGAGTGTGGACGAGGGCAAAGAGGATCGGCTGGCTGAATCGCTCGGGGAACGGTTCGAACTCGTGGGGCGGGAATCGGTCGAATATGTGATGGAGCTTTCGCGGGAGGATGTCGCGAACGTGGTGGGGATGGGGCCGTCGGCGTTTCACGCGGGTGAGGAGCGGGCGGAACGGATTGCGGGGCTGGCGGATCCGATCGGGGTGACGGCGTCGGTGACGGTGGCGAGCTATCGGGTGCGGTGATTCGGGAGGAGTTCGAGGAGGTTGCGGACCAGGGGGCGGTCCTCGTTGTCGCGGGTGGCGATGTAGATCGTGGTGGCGGCGGCGGTGTCGGCGACGGGGATGATGCGGGCCGACGCGGGGGCCGGGAAGGCGGCGCTGCGCGGGGCGATGGTGACGCCGAGGCCCGCGGCTACCAGGTAGAGGATGATCGTCCAGTTCGTGGCTTCCTGGACTATGCGTGGGCGGCGGCCGGATTCGAGTAGTGGCGCGAGGTTCTTCTCGTGGGCCAGGCCGCCCGCGGCGCGGGGGAAGAAGACCAGCGGGTGGTCCGCGAGTTCCGCGCCGGTGATGGAATCCCGGTGGGCCAGTGGGTGATCGGCGGCGAGCACGGCGACGTACGGCTCGGTGATCAGGGGGACGGTGACGGTGCCGGGCTGGGGGTCGGGGTCGCGGACGATGGCCATGTCGAGGGTGCCCGCGGCCAGGCGTTCCATGAGGTGGCTGGTGAAGCCCTCGACCAGGTCGATGTCCACGAGGGGGAAGCGGTCGCGGAATTCGCGGACGCCGCGCAGGGGTTCGAGGGGCAGGACCGAGGGGACGAAGCCGAGGTGCAGGGTGCCCTGGCTGCCCTGGCCGATGCGGGTGACCTCGGCGAGGTCGCGTTCGGCGTGGCCGAGCAGGGCGATGGCACGGTCGCGGAGCACGGTGCCCGCCGGGGTGAGGGCGACGGTGCGGGAGGTGCGGTCGAAAAGCCGGGTGCCGAGCAGGGTTTCGAGGCGCTGGATCTGCTGGGTCAGGGCGGGCTGGGCGATGTGCAGGCGGGCGGCGGCGCGGCCGAAGTGCAGTTCGTCGGCGACGGCCAGGAAATAGCGGAGGTGGCGCAGCTCCACACCGGGGTTCATAAGTTGATCATATTGATCGCAGTTATCAAGTATTGGACGTTATGGTTCGACCTCGGACATGCTTTCTCCCGTGACACAGCAGACGGAAACCCGCTCCCTCGAAGCCGACGCCATCGTCGTCGCCCCCATGTCCTCCCCTGCCGATGCCCGAGCCTTCAAGGACCTCAATCTCGAGTGGATCGAGGCCTTCTTCTCGATCGAGCCCGCCGATCTCGCCACCCTCGACCACCCGCAGGCCATTGTCGACGGCGGCGGCGAGGTATTGATCGCCCGCCTCGACGGCGAGCCCGTCGGCTGCGTCGCCCTGGTCCAGGAACATCCCGGCGTCTTCGAACTGTCGAAAATGGCGGTGTCGCCGCGCTTCCGGGGCCGCGGCATCGGCCGCGTGGTGCTGGCCGACGCCATCGAGCGCGTGCGCGCGCTGGGCGCGAAGGAATTCTTCCTGGCCAGCAATGCCCGCCTGGCCAGCGCCGTCCACCTCTACGAGTCCATGGGTTTCGTGCACGTCCCGCCGTCGGAACTGCCGCCCAGCCCCTACGACCGCGCCGACGTGTTCATGCGCTACCCGCTCTGAACCCGCCGCCATCGACTCCGAATCGGAGTCAGCCCTTGCGAACCCGGTCGTAGACGGCCGCCGTCTGAGCCGCGATCCGGTTCCAGTCGAACGCGCCGATCGCCCGGTCCCGGCCCGCCACCCCCATCGCGGCGGCCGTGACCGGGTCCGCGGCAACGGTATTCACCGCCCGCGCCAGCGCCCGCTCATAGTCCCGAGGCGCTGTCTCGTCGTAGTGGACCAGCCGCCCGGTCTCCCCGTGCGCCACCACCTCGGGAATCCCGCCCACATCCGAGGCCACCACCGCGGTCCCGCAGGCCATGGCCTCCAGATTCACGATGCCCAGCGGCTCGTACACCGACGGGCACACGAAAACCGTTGCGGCGGCCAGCACCTGGCGCACCAGCTCGGTGGGCAGCATCTCCTTGATCCAGAACACGCCGTCCCGCTCGGCCCGCAGCGCCCGCACCGCGGACGCCACCTCGGCCTCCATGGCGGGCGTATCGGCGGCCCCGGCCAGCAGCACCAGCTGAATGTCCGGATCCAGATGCCGGGCGGCGGCCAGCAGATGCGAGACGCCCTTCTGCCGGGTGATGCGCCCGACAAACGCCGCGATCGGCCGCCCCTGCGACACCCCGAGTTCCCCGAGCACATCCCGCACCCCGAGCGCGGGCCCGCCCGGATGCCAGACCTCGGCGTCGATCCCGTTGTGCACCACGTGCACCTTGTCCGGATCGATGTCCGGATAGGCGGCCAGCACATCCGCGCGCATGCCCTCGCTGACCGCGATCACGGCATCGGCGTAGGTGACGGCATTGTGTTCCGACCAGGACGAGAGCCGGTAGCCCCCGCCCAGCTGTTCGGCCTTCCACGGCCGCCGAGGTTCCAGCGAATGCGCGGTCAGCACGTGCGGAATCCCGTACAGCTGCGCGGCCAGGTGCCCGGCCAGCCCGGTGTACCAGGTGTGCGAGTGCACCACGTCGGAGAAGCCGGCGGCATCGGCCATGCGCAGCTGCGCCGACATCATCTGCAGCGCGGAGTTGGCGGCGTAGAGCATCGGATCCGGTTGGTGCACCACGGCATCCGTGCGCGCGACGCCCATGCAGTGCACGGTGACATCGCACAATTCCCGTAGTCGCGGCACCAGTTCGGTCACATGCACGCCCGCCCCGCCGTACACCTCGGGCGGGTATTCGCGGGTCATCATGGCCACTCGCAGTCCGCGAGCTCCGTCCGCGCCGTAACTCACCGGTCCAAACTAAACGTTAGCCAGGCGGCTAACCAATCGACGTGGCCCGCAAGATCGCGACGAACACGGGACATGCTGGACATTCGGGGTTCCCCTACACCCGGTAGTTTCAAGAGTGTGAGGAGCCAGCCGCACGTACTCGGGATCGTGCTCGCCGGTGGCGAGGGCAAGCGACTCTTCCCGCTCACCAAGGACCGCGCCAAGCCCGCGGTTCCGTTCGGCGGCGCGTACCGGCTCATCGACTTCGTGCTGTCCAATCTGGTGAATGCCGGTTACCTGCGGATCTGTGTGCTGACGCAGTACAAGTCGCATTCGCTGGACCGGCACATCTCCCAGACCTGGCGGCTGTCCGGATTCGGTGGCGAGTACATCACCCCGGTTCCGGCGCAGCAGCGATTGGGCCCGCGCTGGTACACCGGCAGCGCGGACGCGATCATGCAGTCGCTGAACCTGATCTACGACGAGGACCCCGAGTACATCGTGGTCTTCGGCGCCGACCACGTGTACCGCATGGACCCCGAGCAGATGGTGCAGGCGCACATCGACTCCGGCGCGGGCGTCACGGTGGCGGGCATCCGGGTGCCGCGCAGCACGGCCGGTTCCTTCGGCTGCATCGATTCCGACGAATCCGGCCGCATCATCGGCTTTCTGGAGAAGCCGGTGCACCCGCCGGGCACCCCCGACGACCCGAACGTCACCTTCGCCTCCATGGGCAACTACGTCTTCACCACCAAGGTGCTGGTGGACGCCATTCGCGCCGACGCCGACGACAACGACTCCGACCACGACATGGGCGGCGACATCATTCCGAACCTGGTGCGCTCGGGCGCGGCCGCGGTGTACGACTTCTCCACCAATATCGTCCCCGGCGCCACCGACCGCAGCCGCGGCTACTGGCGCGATGTCGGCACCCTGGACGCCTTCTACGAGGCGCACATGGATCTGGTGTCGGTTGACCCGGTCTTCGACCTCTACAACAAGCACTGGCCGATTCGCGGTGCGGCCGAGAACCTTCCGCCCGCCAAGTTCGGCCGCGGCGGTCTGGCCCAGGAGTCGATCGTGGGCGCGGGCAGCATCCTCTCGGCGGCGACGGTCCGCAATTCGGTGCTCTTCTCGAATGTGATGGTGGAGGACGGCGCGACGGTCGAGGGCAGTGTGCTCATGCCCGGCGCCCGCATCGGCCGGGGCGCGGTGGTGCGGCACGCGATCCTGGACAAGAACGTGGTGGTGACCGAGGGCGAGATCATCGGGGTGGATCTGGATCGGGACCGGGAGCGGTTCGCGGTCAGCAATGGCGGCGTGGTGACCGTCGGCAAGGGCATCTGGGTGTAGCCGGGAGTATGCCTCGTTAACGCCCCACCCGGGCGACACGGATAGAGGTGGACAGTAGGCCGATCCCGGCCGGAAAATCTTGTGCAACTGGAGCGCTGCCCTCGGGGCCGCGCGGGAGGGAGCATCATGGGCCGCCCGGCACGTGTCGTCACCGCCATCACCTGTCTCGCACTGACCGCGCTATTGGCGGGCTGCGGGAAGACCGGTACCGCGGTTCCCGGCGAGATCGATGTCCGCACCCTCGACACCGGCACCTATCCGGTGGACCGCTACACCTACGACCGCAACAACGGCGGCAAGGGCAACACCCTCGAGGGCATCCGCATGACCGCGGCCGTCGCGCCCACCACGAAGGTCGACCCCAGCCTGAACATCGGCCGCGGCGGCGCGGTGCTGTCCACGGTCGACGATGTGCTCGATGTCAGCCATCTGGCCGCGGCGGTGCGGGGCGTGCTGACCAATCGGGGCTTCGTGGCCGGGTACGCGGCCAGCGGGTCGGATCGCGCGGATGTCGGCGACCATCCGGACGCCAACGGCACCACCATCACCATCCGGGCGCTGCGCTTCCCCACCACCGACGCGGCCAAGCTGGCGGCCCGGGAGCTCGAGGACGCCGACTTCAATGTGGCGCTGAACGTGAACCAGAAGCTCACGCTGCCCGACTATCCCGACGCCTACGCGCACTGGCGGCCGGGCGTGCCGAATCTCGGTGTCACCATGGCGCACAAGGACTTCGTGATCTCGCTGTTCATCATCCGGCCCAGCGCCGATTCCAAGGATCTGCTCTCCTGGGCCAAGAAGACCCTGGACGCCGAGGTGCCGGTGCTGGACGCCTTCCAGGAGACGCCCGCCGACCAGATCGCCGGGCTGCCGGTCGATTCCGATCGGCTGCTGGCCCGCACCCTGGTCGACGATCGCGACCACAAGACCGTCGATCAGGACAATTTCGCGGTGTTCCCGTCCAATTGGCTGATCCTGTTCGCCGACGACATGAACTTCTGGACCAAGCTGGTGGCCGATACCGGCGCCGACGAATCCTCGGTCACCGACGGCAATTTCGTGATCCGGGTGCGAGATGCCAAGGCGGGCGAGGACTTCGTGACCGGCATGATCAGCAATCTGCAGGAGACCTCGGCGACCGCGCCGGACAAGGTGCCCGACGCCAAGTGCACGCACCGCGCCTCCAGCAAGACGCCCAACCGCTGCTATGTCCGCTACAAGCGCTACGTGGGCGTGGTGAACGGCACCAGCGACTCCGACGCCCAGAAGAAGGCGGCCGCGCAGTACGCGCTGCTGGCCAACAGCCTCTAGGCAGAAACCTGGACAGTCCCCGGGTGCGCGGCCGAAAATTCAAGGGGTAGCCGTGCGGGAGGGAACGCCATGCGCCGGAGCACCAGGGGCACAACGGTTGTCGCGTCCATCTGCCTGGTGGCCGCCGGATTGTTGACCGGCTGCGGGCAGTCCGGGCATCCGGTGGCGGCCGAAATGGATGTCCGCACACTGAATGTCGGCGGCATGGCGGTCGACCGGTTCCACTACGACACCGGCGCGGGCGGGCACGGCGATGTGCTGGAGGGTATTCGGATGGCGGCGGCGCTGGCGCCGTCGCTGGCCATCGATCAGAGCCTCAATGTCGGCCGGGGCAGTTTCGTGCACACCGACGTCAAGGATCTGGTGAAGTACGACGGCCTGCCCGACCTGGCCAAATCCGTGCTGCAGAGCCACGGTTTCATCGTCGCCTTCGCGGCCAGCGGAGCGGATCGGCCCGATCCCAAGGGCAGTGAGCACGCGGACCCGAACGCGAACCAGGTCAGCATGGTGCTCATGCGCTTCCCCGACGGCGATTCGGCCAAGCTGGCCGCCCGCGAGTTCGAGGACAAGGACTTCGCGGTGGCGCTGCAGCAGAACCAGCGGGTGACGATCGCGGAGTATCCGGACGCGCTCGCGCACTACCGGCCGGGCGTGAACACCATCGGGGTCCGGATGGCGCGCAAGGACTTCGTGCTCTCCATCTTCGCCAGCCGACCCAGCGCCGACCTGCGGGACCTGCAGAGCCTGGCGAAGCGGACCCTCGATGCCGAGGTGCCGGCCATCGACGCCTTCCAGGAGACGCCCACCGACAAACTGGACACCCTGAAACCCGATCCGGACGGCCTGCTGGCCCGCCTGATCACCGACAACCGCGATGCCGGGCGCGCGCCCGAGCCGGACACCTTCGCCGTCTACCACACGAATTGGATCCTCGACGCCGTCCGGGATCAGGCCACCCGCAAGGCGCTGCTGGAGAAGACCGGCACCGAGGCCATCGGCTTCGTCGACGCCAACGAGATCTACCGGGTGCGCGATCTCGCGGCGGGCAACGATCTGGTCAACGGCTTCCTCACCAGTCTCGGCGGCGATTTCGCCACCGACCGGGCGCCGGACAAGGTGCCGAACACCCGGTGCGGCCACTGGACCGACTCCAGCGCGGACGACGCCTACCGGTGCTTCGTCGGCTACCGGCGCTACGTCGCGGTGGTGTACGCGCCGGATCTCGCGGCCGTGCACCGCAAGGCGACGGCCGAGTACGCGCTGCTGGCCAACAGCCTGTAGCGGTTCCGCTGTGGCACAGCGGGATTCGCGCCGGTATCAGAACCGGACGATGTCCGCGTCCAGCAGGCGCCACGCGGCGGGCCGGGTCGATCGATGGCCGGGTTCGGCGCTCCCCGAGTCGTCCTCGGCACAGGGGTGGCATTCGGAATCGTCGTCCGCCCAACCACTTTCGCCGTCCGCCGGGTGCACGACGGGACCACCGCGCGAGACCGTGTGCGGCATCCGGGTGATCCCGCTGCGCGGCGAGCTGTCGTCGCGGAACCAGTAATCACGGAAACCGAACGGCTGCAACAGCGCCCGCAGGAAGGCCGCCCCGTCCGCGGGGAGCACGGTGCGATCCTCGCCCAGGATGTCGACGCCCTGGTGATACCAGACGCGCGCGACCAGCCCCTCGACCGGATCGACCGCCCGGAAGGTGGCGTGACCGTCCGGCGCCAGCCGGAATTCGGCGATGCGCCGCCACTGCCCGGCCTCGCGGAAGTACAACCCGACCACGGCCGGGATCCGCTGCCCCATGGGAACCCCCACTCGTCGAACTATTCCCGTGGAGTATCCGCGCACGCGGCCCGGAAACCTCGTCGGTACCGATCAGTTCGGATATCCGGGTACCGGAGTGCGCGCCCCGCAGAACGGTTCACAGGTACCGGTCGTCGTCGGCACGTAATTCGAGCCCCGGTCGTCGAATCGGGCGCCGCTCACCAGCAGCAGGACCAGCAGTGCCCCGAAGATGATGAGCCCGAAGAAAATCAGCGTCGGCCACAGCCAGCCCGCAGGGAGATGTATACCGAGCGCAAGCCCCTCATACATGTCCTCCACCTCCTCAGCAGTAATCGATCCACTTACTGGGTTACCACCCGATTCCGCCCGAATCCACCCCTCACCGCTGCCCCTGCACCGCCCTCACCGCCGAACGGCCGCACCGGAGGTTCCGGTGCGGCCGTTCGCGGGGTGGTAGCGGTAGCGGTCAGGCCGAGCGGAGGTCGCGGCGGCGGAATGCGATGAGGCCCACCGTGATCAAGACGGCGTCGACCACCAGCAGGGCGATCAGCGGGGTCGCGGTGAACGGTTCGCCGGGGACCTTCGGGGCGTGCTCGAACGGGTTGAGATCGCGGAACCATTGCGGCGCACCGGAGAGCGAGCCGAGCAGGAACACCGCGATGGCGGCGGTCAGGAATCCCCAGGCGACGGTGGTCCAGCGCGGCAGCACACCGAACAGGAACACGGTCAGTGCCGCGAAGGTCCAGACCGCGGGCACCTGCACCAGGGCGGCCGCGAGGACCTGGCCGGTCTTGGCGCCGACGTCACCGGCGGCGCGGCCGTAGACCAGGCCGCCGAGCAGCCCCGACACCGTCAGCGCCAGCACCGGCCCGAGCAGCGCGAAGCCCAGATGCGAAGCCACCCAGCGGATTCGGGAGACCGAACCGGTGAGCACGGTCTCGGCGTGCGCGGTGGTCTCCTCGCTGTGCAGCCGCAGCGCCGTCGACACCGCGTAGGCGGCCGCGCCCACCGCGATCATGGTGAAGCCGTAGCTGATCAGCGCCTTCTCCAGCGATTCCGAACCGCCCATGCGGGTGATCAGATCGCGGATGGTCTGATTACTGCCCAGCTGCTTGCCGATGTCATTGGTGACGCTGCCGATCATCAAGCCGTACAACCCGAGTGCCACGGTCCAGGCCAGCATGGTGCCGCGCTGCAGCCGCCAGGCCAGGCCGAACGGACCGGACAGCGCGGGCGAGGCGGCCAGCGCGCCGGGCCGCTCGGCGAGCAGCCCCGCACCGACATCCCGGTGTGCCAGCAGGTAATACGCTGCCACGCTCAGCACGAGCGCGGTGACCGCGTGCAGCCCCAGCACCGCGAAGTGATCGCCCGCGTACGGCCGGACCTGCAGCGACCAGCCCTGCGGGGACATCCAGGTGAGCGGACTGGTCGGCCCGTCACCGGAGCGCACATCCCCGATGGCCCGCAGCGTGAAGGTCAGGCCGAGCACCGCGAAGGCGAGCCCGCGCGCCACCCGGGCACTGCCCGACAGCTGCGCGGTCACCGCCGCGACCGACGCGAACACGATGCCCGACGCGGCCAGCGCCAACCCGAAGGCCAGCGAACCCTCGCGCGGTACGGAAGTGCCCGCCAGACTGGCGAATCCGATCAGGCCGGTGGCCAGCGCGCCGCCGTAGGCCACGATCAGCGCGGCGGTCAGCCCCGCGAACCGCCCCACCCGGGTGGAGGCCAGCAGTTCGGTGCGCCCGGTCTCCTCGTCGGCGCGGGTGTGGCGGATGACGGTGAGGATGGTCGCCACGCCGATCAGCGTGTAGAACATCCCCGCCTTCCAGATGCCGGTCGCACCCAGGCTGATGTTGTAAACCGGCCCGTACATGGCCAATTCGGCCGGATTGGACAGGATCCCGTTGGCGTAGTCCTGGAAGTCGGCCGGCGTGTGATAGATCTTCTCGAGGCTCTTGATGTAGACGCTGCCCAAAGGCAGTGACAGCAGCAGGATCCACAGCGGCGCCACGATCCGGTCGCGCCGCAGATACAGCCGCAGCAGCTTCCCGGTTCCGGTGAAATCCGCTGCGAAGGACGGTGTTTCGAACGCGCGTGGCGCGGTCGCGGTGATGGCGGTCATTTCGACACCTTCTCCGGCTCGTCGGCCCGCTCGTAACCGTCGAGCGAATAGTGGCGCAGGAACAGCTCTTCCAGCGTCGGCGGCTGACTGACCAGGCTGCGCACCCCGGCGTCGCCGAGCACCCGGATGAGTTCGCCCAGATGCTCACTGTCGACCTGGCAATGCAGGGTATTGCCCTCCACGCTGATGTCCTCGACACCCGCGAGGCGACTGAGATCGCCTGGGCTGCCGATCATTTCGGCGGTGATGCTGGTGCGTGACAGGTGCCGCAGCTCGGCCAGCGTGCCGGTCTCGACGGTCTGTCCCGCGCGAATGATGGTGACCCGGTTACAGAGTCGCTCCACCTCGGACAGGATGTGGCTGGACAGCAGCACCGTGGTGCCGCGCTGCAGCGCCTCGGCCACGCACTCGTTGAACACCTGCTCCATGAGCGGATCCAGGCCCGAGGTCGGCTCGTCCAGCATGAGCAGCCGCGCGTTCGACGAGAACGCCGACACCAGAGCGACTTTCTGCCGGTTGCCCTTGGAATAGGTGCGCGCCTTCTTGCTCGGATCCAGCTCGAAGCGCTGGATCATCTCGGCGCGGCGCTGCTGATCGATGCCGCCGCGCATGCGCGCCAGCAGGTCGATGGTCTCACCGCCCGACAGCGACGGCCACAGCGTGACATCGCCGGGGACATAGGCGATATCGCGGTGCAGCGCCACCGCGTCGGTCCACGGATCCCGCCCCAGCACCCGGGCCTCGCCCGAGGTGCGGGACAGAATGCCCAGCAGGATGCGGATGGTGGTGGACTTCCCGGCCCCGTTCGGTCCGAGGAAGCCGTGCACCTCCCCCTCGGCGACCTCGAGGTCGAGGCCGTCCAGGGCGCGCACCTGCCCGAAGTGTTTGTGCAGATCCCGGACTTCGATCACCGGGTTGGCCGGAGTAGTCATCGAATCTCCTTGTAGGAAAACGACGTTGATGGTTATTGCTCGGTATGTGGAGCGGCCGCGGTCAATGCGTCCAGCGCAGCGGAATCGGTGAGCATGCCGTGGGTGTAGAGCTCCAGCGCGGGCAGCATCATCTCGTCCGCGTACGCCCGCAAGGCCTTGCGGAAATCCACGGGCCCGGGCTGTTCGGCGGCGTAGAGCTGCAGGAACATCATCATGCCGCCGCCATTGTTGGTGGCGACGTAGCGCGCGGTCGCCCGCACGTCGCGCAGGGGCTTGATGGTTCCGGCCGCGATGCCCACCCGCAGGTACTGCTCGGTGTCCTCGACCATGTGCTCGAAGAAGGTTTTCATCAGTTCGCCACCCGCCTGGAAGCTGCGCATCAGGTAGGCCATGCCGGGGGCGAATTCCTCGATCTCGGCCAGCTGCCGCATGAGCCCGCCCGGCGAGGGGTGCTCGATGTACTCCATCTTGGCGGCCCGGATCGTCTCCCGGACCCAGTCGTCACACGCCTCCCGGAGCCCGTCTTTGGACCCGAAATGGTGGATGACCAGGCCGGGAGAGACTCCCGCCGCGGCGGCGATGGCGCGGAGGCCGACCCCGAACCCCTGCTCACCGAACACGGTGATCGCGGCATCGCGAATCCGTGCCCGGGTCGTCAGATCGTCGGTTGAACGCATGTTCAATAGATTAAACACTCGTTCAATCGACGGCAAGACTCCACGCCGAGTTCCCGAAGCGAAGTTGCGAAGAAGGCTCACCGGCGCGGATTACTGCGCGGCGGAAAGTTGAACGGCAAGCACTATTGCGCCGCGGAACATCCGCGCACGGAACAGTGGCGGTTATTCGAAACCACCACCGGGACTTACCTTTTCAGCCGCGTGAAGCGCAGAGCAGCCCGTCCCCGACGGGAATCAGCACGCTCGTCAGATCCGGGTCCTCGGCGATCGCCCGCGTCGCCGCCCGCACCGCCGCGGTTTGCGGATCACGCTGCGCCGGATCGGGGACCCGGCCCCCGAGTAGCGCGTTGTGCAGCAGAATCGCCCCGCCCTCGCGTAGCAGGCGCACCGCCTGCGCCACATACTGCGGATGCTCGAGCGGTGCGGCATCGATGAACACCAGGTCGTAGGCCCCATCGGCCAGGCGCGGCAGCACATCCAGGGCCCGCCCGTTGATGAGCCGGGTCCGCGCCGGCGCGATCTCGGCCGACCGGAACGCCTCCCGCGCCGCCCGCTGATGCTCCGGCTCGGAGTCGATGGTGGTCAGCGTCCCGTCCTCGCGCATCCCGTCCAGCAGCCACAGCCCGCTCACCCCGGCCCCGGTGCCGACCTCGACCACCGCCCGCGCCCCCAGCAATTGGGCATACATGCTGAGCAGCGCGCCGACCGAGGGCGCGACGGGCGCCGCGCCCAGTTCGAGGGCGCGTTCGCGCGCGCCGACGAGGATGTCGTCCTCGGCGACGGATTCCTCCACGTAGGCGAGGTTGCGCTGCAGGTTCTGTGCCGCGGGGGTCTGGCTCACGAATTAGAGGCTAACGGCGATACACCGGTAAGGCGTGGTGGTGACCGGCCGGTGTGGCGATTTTTCTCAGGTGTCCCTCAGCGTCCACATACGGATGCCACATCACGACCTAGAAGAGTGAGCCTCACGCCAGGCCAGCGACCGCGGGCCAGGGATCGGGAACAGCCGAATCAACCGATTGGTTGTCACCGATACCGACGTTCACGGTCCCGAGTAGGAGGTAACCCCATCCACATGGTCGACGCGGCGCGTGAACACGCCAACACTCTGCACCCGCAGATCAAGCCGCTGGACAGCACAGTGACTCCACAGAGCACCCCGCTGGACGGTGACTTCACCCTGTCCCCCGCCGAAGACGAGATCCTCACCGGAACCGCCGCCTTCGACGCCACTGGCGACCGCAATGTCATGCCGACCTGGGACGAACTGGTCCGCGAGCACGCCGATCGCGTGTATCGCCTGGCCTACCGACTCACCGGTGATCAGCAGGACGCCGAGGATCTGACCCAGGAAACCTTCATCCGGGTCTTCCGCTCCCTGCAGAACTATCAGCCCGGCACCTTCGAGGGCTGGCTGCACCGCATCACCACCAACCTGTTCCTGGACATGGTCCGCCGCCGCAATCGCATCCGCATGGAGGCGCTGCCGGAGGACTACGACCGCGTCCCGTCCGAGGGTCCCGACCCGGAGCAGGCCTATCACGCCGCCAATCTGGATCCGGATCTGCAGTCCGCGCTGGACTCGCTGGCCCCGGAGTTCCGCGCCGCGGTCGTGCTCTGTGACATCGAAGGTCTGTCGTACGAGGAGATCGGCGCGACGCTGGGCGTCAAACTGGGCACCGTGCGCAGCCGCATCCACCGAGGACGTCAGGCACTGCGCGAGCACCTCGAGCATAATGGGGTGGAGCGGCGTATCGCCGCCACCGAAAAGGTCGGGTGAGCACGGGCAGGTGTCCCGCCCGAACAGCTCGAGTCGTCCGGAAGGGTGTGCAGCGTATGAGTGGCGAGGACCGACCGCACCGGCGTCCCCCGCGTTTCGCCCCCACCGAGCATCTGGCCAGTGAGGCCATCGCCGCCTACGTGGACGGCGAATTGCGGATGAACGCCTATCTGCGTGCCGCGCACCATATCTCCGTGTGTCGCGAATGCGCCGCGGAAGTGGACGCGCAGCAACAGGCGCGCATCGCGTTGCGGCAGTCCTCGGATCAGATCTCCGCGCCCCTGAGCCTGCACGACACCCTGAGTCGGATTCCGCGTTCACTCATTCAGGAATGCGGCAATCACCACCAGGATTCGTTCGACAGCAGACGGTGGACGTCATGGTGGCGCAAGTAGAGTCCATAGCGTGACCACCGAATCGAAGAACACGGGCCCTGCCGAAGACGGCGGGCCCGCGGCGAATTCACCGCTGTCAGGGGAATCCGATTCGGCGGCCGATCGGGGGAACCTGAGGCCGTCGGACGCACCGGTGCTGGGACCGCGCCCGGTCCTGCGACCGCATGTCGACAACCACACCGCACACGCCTTCCGCCGCCCCAATGGTCAGCAGGGCTCCTTCGCCGCGCGCACCGCTGCCGCCGCGGCCGCCGCCGCGCCGGGAACGCCCGAGATCCAGAACCGCCCGCCGGACGCCGTGCTGGCCGAGGCGTTCGGCCGCCCCCAGGGCTCGACCGAACTGCTGCAACGGGATCCGGAGGCGCGCAGCGAGAACGGCGCCGCCCCCGCACCCGCCGATCCCTGGCGCGACCCGAATTCGGCCGCGCGCCTGGGCACTCCGGCCGTGGCGCAGGCCCGGCCGCAGCCGCTGGTCGTCGGTCCCAAGCTGGGTGCGCGCGAGGTGCTCTTCGGCGGGCGGGTGTCGTGGACGGCGCTGACGCTGCTGGCGGTCATCGCGGCCTTGATCGGGCTGCTGGGCGGATTCGTCGGGGCGTTCACCGGCTCGTCGGCCTCCGCGCTCACCTCCCGCAAGGTGTCGCTGCAGTCCGCGCCCGCGGGCAACGAGGCGCACAACCAGATCACCAAGGTGGTCAATGCCGTCATGCCGGCGGTGGTCACCGTGCGCGCCTGGCTGGGCGACACCGGGTCCACGGGTTCGGGCGTGGTGATCGACGGGGCGGGCTACATCGTCACCAACAATCACGTGATCTCGCTGGCCGCCAACGACAAATCGGGCAAGGCCAAGCTGGACGTGGTGTTCTCCGACGGCAGCAAGGTGCCGACCCGGATCGTGGGCCGCGACACCAAGTCCGACCTCGCGGTGCTCAAGGTCGATGTGAAGAACCTGTCGGTGATCCAGCTCGGCAACTCCAAGGACGTGCAGGTCGGCGACGACGTGCTGGCGCTGGGTTCGCCACTGGGACTGGAGAAGACGGTCACCTCCGGCATCGTGTCGGCGCTGCACCGGCCGGTGAAGGTCGGCGGCGAGGGCACCGACACCGATGCCACCCTGGACGCCGTGCAGACCGACGCCGCCATCAACCACGGCAATTCCGGTGGCGCGCTGGTGGATATGCAGGGCCGGCTGATCGGCATCAACTCGGCCATCAAGTCCGAGAGCGGCGGTTCGGTGGGTCTGGGCTTCGCGATTCCGGTGGATCAGGTCAAGCGGATCTCGCAGGTGCTCATCCGCGACGGCGAGGTGCACCACCCGGTACTGGGCGTGAGCGCCAAGACCAAGATCGTCGCCAATGACGTGATGAGCGGCGCGGCGGTGGCCGATGTGCAGGCCGGCGGCCCGGCCGCGCAGGCGGGCATCGTCGAGGGCGATGTGATCGTGAAGGTCGGCGACCGCGATGTGTCCGGGCCGGAGGAGCTCACGGTGGCGGTGCAGTCCTACGAGATCGGGCAGACGGTGACCGTGCGCCTGATCCGCGACGGCCGCGAGGTGGACGTGCCGGTCACGCTGGGCACCGACAAGAAGCCGTAGTGATGAATCGCAGGTGCGGCGACGAAAACGCCGTAAACGGACAAAGGTAGCCTGTATCCGTGTTCAGCAATATCGGCTGGGGCGAGATGCTCATTCTCCTCGTCGCCGCCCTCGTGATTCTCGGACCCGAGCGTTTGCCCGGTGCCGTTCGCTGGACCGCCCACGCCCTGAAACAGGCGCGGGATTACGCCACCGGCGCGACCCAGCAATTGCGCAATGAACTGGGTCCGGAATTCGACGAGATCCGGAAACCGTTGGAGCAGTTGAACGAACTGCGCAGTATGAATCCGCGGTCGATGGTCACCAAGCACCTGCTCGACGGCGATGATTCCATCTTGAACAGCTTCAATGACCTGACCAATTTCGACAAGCCGGTCAGCGCCCCGAACAGCGGAAACGGTTCCACCAATACGGGATCCGGCCCGATTTCGATGGCCAAGGAACAGAAACCGCTGGAGCGCAACGAACGTCCGCCGGTCGACCCGGACGCCACCTGAGATCACTTCTGTCGAGCGGACTTGACGCATGATGCTGTCCAGCTATCTAGACTGCGCACATGTCGGCCGACGAGGTGGCACGGGTATTCGCGATCGAGGACAAGGTCGAACGCCTGAAAGCCGCCACCGAAGGCGTGGCCGCTGCGCAGCAGCAGATCAATGAGCTGACTCGCATCCGCCGCGCCGTCATCCGCGAACTGCACGCCGAGGGCTGGACGTTCGCGAGAATCGGTGCGGCCGCGGGACTTTCCCGCGCGCGCATCCATCAGGTCAGCACCCAGGGCCCGGTACCGGAGGGCTTGTTCTTCGGTCACGGCCCGCTGACGATCCTCACCCCGGACGTGCGCAGCACGACGCGTGCCATCGCCCTGGTGGGCGCGCCGGACGCCGCCGCGCCCCATCGGCTCGTGGAGCTGCTGCGTGAACTGGGCTTCACCGCCACCGTGCAGCGGTTCCTACCGGGCCGCCCGCTGGACCTGGACCGAGACGGGCTGATCGTGCTCGGCGGGCCCGAATTGTCGCCCAGCCTGCGCTATCTGGTGGCCGCCGATCCCCGGCTGCGCCGCACGGTGGCGCGCGCGGGCCGGGTGCGGCGCGGTATCGAGGACCGGGCCGCCCGCCGCGTCTACCGGCCGGGCGGCACCGAGCCCTACGACATCGCCTATCTGGCCCGGCTCCCCCGCCCCGACGGCAAGGGCAGTGTGCTGGTCATCGACGGGCTGCACCCGCCCGCCTCGCTGGGCGCGATCCGGCTGCTGGCGACCCGGCTCGCCACCCTGCACGAGCGCGCGGGCACGCACCCGTTCTCGGCGGTGGTGGGCGTGCGCTACGACCGGTCGACGGGCGAGCCGATCGAGGCGGATCTGCTCACGCCCATCTACCGGCACGACCGCTGAGGCGAAAACGCCTCAGGCAGCGGCCTCCTCGGGGCGCAGGGTGTTCATGGGCGGCCGGTCGGCCAGCGACACCTCCGTGGCGTGCGCGATGAATTCGCCTGCCACCAGCGGGAACTGGGTCAGCGCCGCGCCGGAGTCCTGAATTCCGCTGCGGCCCAGGACCGTGCCCAGGATCTGGCGGCTCATGACCCCGAGGTCGGCCAGCGGCCGGTTGCGGTGCTGGCGGACGCCGAGATTGACCTGGCCGATGCTGGACAGCCCCAGCAGGTCGTAAGTGTCGAGCAGCAGCCCGATTTCGACGCCGTAGCCCGGGGCGAAGGGCACCGAGGTGAGCAGTTCCCGGGTGCCCGCGTACTCACCGCCCAAGGGCTGCAGCACATTCGAGAGTTCGGGCCGCAGCGCGGCCAGCAGCGGGCGGGCCACCAGTTCGGTGACGCGGCCGCCGCCGTGGTGCTCGACCGCCTCGCCGGTGCGCAGCGGGCGGCGGTAGTAGGCCTTGACCAGGTGCATGCCGTCCACGGTCAGCAGCGGGCCCAGCAGCTTCGGGACGAAGTTCGGGTCCGGGTCGATGAGGTCGGAGTCCACGAAGGCGATGATGTCGCCGGTGGTGACGGCCAGCGAACGCCACAGGCATTCGCCCTTGCCGGGTACGGGTTCGAGTTCGGGGACGGCCTGTTCGCGGGTCACCACGTCGGCTCCGGCGGCCCGTGCGCGGGCGGCGGTGGCGTCGGTGGACCCGGAGTCCAGGACGACGAGTTCGTCCACCAGCGTGCCGAGCAGGGGCCGGATGCTGGCCACCACGGCGGCGACCGTGGATTCCTCGTTGAGGGCCGGAAGCACCACGGAAACCGTGCGGTCACCCTTGGCCGCGATCAGTTCCTCGACGGTCCATTCGGGGCGATCGAAGGTGTTGGTGTTCACCCAGTCTGTTTTCATGCGAGACCTCGCAGGGTACGGGCGGGTGGGCGGAGACCCTGGATGGCGGCGATCATGTCCACCACCCGGCGCGTCTGGGCCACCTCGTGCACTCGGAAGACGCGAGCACCCGCGGCGGCCGACCAAGCAGTCGCTGCCAATGTGCCCTCCAATCGCTCGGACAGCTCGACACCAAGAGTCTCTCCGATGAAATCCTTATTACTCAGCGCCATCAAGACGGGCCATCCGGTTTTCACAAGAACGTCTATCGCACGCAACAATTCGAGCCCGTGATAGGTGTTTTTGCCGAAATCATGGGTCGGGTCGATCAAAATCGAGTCCTTGGCCACCCCTGCCGCCGCAGCATTTTCGGCGGCGGCCACCACCGTGTCTGTGACCTGAGCCACCACATCGGCGTACCGGACGCGGTGCGGGCGGGTCCTCGGAATCGCACCCCCGGTGTGCGAGCACACGATTCCTACGCCCAGATCGGCAGCCACGCTCACTAGCTCGGGATCCGCTCCGGCCCAGGTGTCGTTGATCAGATCCGCGCCCGCGGCGACCGCGGCCCGCGCCACCTCGGCCCGCCAGGTGTCGATGCTGATGAGCAGATCCGGATGGCGCTCGCGGATGGCCGCCACGAACGGCACCACCCGCCGGGCCTCCTCGGCGGCATCCACCTCCGAGCCCGGCCCGGCCTTCACCCCGCCGATATCGACCAGATCCGCGCCCTCGGCCACGGCCCGGTCCACGGCGTTCATGGCGGCTTCGTCGGTGAACGTCGCGCCCCGGTCATAAAAGGAATCCGGCGTCCGGTTCACAATCGCCATGACAAGCGCCCGATCCGTCGCCACCGGCTTCCCGCACAATGTCGGCAACGGCGCACACATGCCCTCGACTGTACCGAGCCCTGTCCCAGCACTGCTGGGCAGCCGACCTACACAGCTGGGCAGACGACCTAGTTGACGGGGGCGCGACCCGCGGCTACCTCGGCCGGGTAGTCGGCATAAAAGGGCACGTAGCCGTCGGTTCGGCCCGCCAGGACGTAGAGGCCGCTCTTGTCCTCGGCGTCGAAGCCCTCCTTGCGCAGCTCCACCTTGCGACTCTTGAAGGTCGAGGTCTGCTCCAGTTCGGGCACCACGCGGATGAACAGCGGGACGGCGTAGGACGGGAGACGGTCGTAGAGGGCCTTGGCGGCCACCTTGCCGTCGAAGGCCGCGCCCTCGTGCAGGGTCACCGCGGCCATGCCCGCCTTGCCGTCCGCGCCGGGGATGTCGACGCCGAAAACGACCGCCTGCGTGAGGAAGTCGATGCCGTCGAAGGCGCCCTCGACCTCGGTGGTGGCCACGTTCTCACCCTTCCAGCGGAAGGTGTCGCCGAGGCGGTCGACGAAGGCGATGTGGCCGAAGCCCTGATCGCGGACCAGGTCGCCGGTGTCGAACCAGCAGTCGCCGTCCTTGAAACCGTCACGCACGAGCTTGGATTCGGTGGCGTCGGCGTCGGTGTAGCCGTCGAACGGGGAGCTCTTGGTGACCTTGGCCAGCAGCAGGCCGACCCCGCCCTTCCCGACCCGGCGCAGGCGTCCGTCCGGATGCCGCAGCGCCTTGCCGGTGGCGTCGTCGTACTCCACGATGGCGAAGGGCAGCGGGGTGAAACCGGCGGTCTTGTCGACGCTGAAGGCGTTGATAAAGGCGACGTTTCCCTCACTGGCGCCATAGAATTCGACGATCCGCTCGATGCCGAAGCGCTGCTGGAACTCGTCCCAGAGCTCGGGCCGCAGGCCGTTGCCGACGCAGAGCCGGACGGTGTGCGCCCGGTCGGTGCGCCGGGGCGGCTGGTTGAGCAGGTAGCGGCACAGCTCGCCGATGTAGATGAACGCGGTGGCCCGGTTCTCGATGGCCTCGTCCCAGAAGCGGGTGGCCGAGAACTTGCGCCCCAGTGCGAAGGTCGCGCCGCCGGCGATGACCGAGGACAGCGCCACGGTCAGGGCGTTGTTGTGGTACAGCGGCAGACAGCAGTAGAGGGTGTCCTTGCCGGTCAGCCGGACGCCGAGCCCGCCGATGCCCGCCATGGACTTGGTCCAGCGCAGATGGGTCATGACGCTGGCCTTGGGCAGGCCGGTGGTGCCCGAGGTGAAGATCAGGTAGGCGCGCTCCTTCGCCGTGATCTGTTCGGTCACAGCGGGATTCGCGGCGTCCATGATCTTGGCCCGGGTAGCCAGCTGCTCGGACCAGAGCAGGTTGGGCCGGGGGTCGGCCAGCGTCTCGAGGGCGTCGGCGGATTCCTCGCCGATCACGTCGAGCACCGAGTTCAGCAGCCCGAAGCTGTGCTGCAGCACCACATCTCGCTGATTGTGGTTGAGCAGGCCCGCCGTCGCACCGAGTTTCACGGTGGCGAGCACGGTGAACAGCGCCTCGGGCCGGTTGGCCATCAGGATGCCGACCACATCGCCGCGCCGCACCCCGTGCGCGGCAAGCACATTGGCGTACCGGTTGACCTCGGCGTTGGCCTCGCCCCAGGTGTATTCGCGGCCCTCGAAGCGCAGGAAAGGCCGGTCCGGGTGTTTGGCCGCGCCGCGCTGGAAGAACAGTCCGATGGAGGCCTTGTCGCCGGATTTCACCAGCATGTGCACGGCATTGCGGAGCATGCCCGGGGCCTGCGTCGCCATGCCCGGCAAGCTGCGGGCCAGATCCATCAGACTCACCGTCGAACGGGCATCGGTATTCACTTCGTCGGGCTCCTCACCAGGCTGTGCTCACGCTCACACCCACCCTTACCGATTTGCCCGACAATGTCGAGTGAAACCGACTGGTTTCGCTCAGAAACTCGGCCGTAGGGCAGCGAAAGCGGTGTCGAAATCCGCGGTCACGACCGCCTTGTCGATCGCCTCCCGGCCCGCGTACCCCCGCCGGCCCAGCTCCTCGATCCAGGCGAACAGGCCCGCGTAGTGGTCCTGCGGATCGAGGATGACCACCGGCTTCTCGTGCACACCCAGGTATGCACCCGTCCAGGTCTCGAAGAGCTCCTCGAGGGTGCCGATGCCGCCGGGCAGGGTGAGGAAGGCGTCGGCGCGGTCGTCCATGATCTGCTTGCGCTCGCGCATGGTGTCGGTGACGATCAGCTCGTCGGCGTCGGTGTCGGCGACCTCGCGGTGCACCAGCTTCTTGGGGATGACGCCGGTGGTCTTCGCCCCGGCTGCCCGCGCGGCCCGCGCGACCGCGCCCATCATGGACACATTGCCGCCGCCGGACACCAATTGCCAACCGCGGCGGCCGATTTCGGCCCCGACTCGCTCGGCCAGCTCCAGCGCCCGCGGATCCTCCACGGAGGCAGAGCAATACACGCAGACCGCATACGGTTCGCTCACCACTGGTCCTCCACCACGCCGTCGTCATCCTGCTCCTGACGCGCCCGCGCCGCCTCGGTGACGATCCGCACCACCTCGTCCACGCTGTCGGTGACGTGCAGCAGGCCCATATCGCCCGGCGCGATCTTGGCCGAGCCGAGCAGCGAGTCGCGGATCCAATCCACCAGTCCCGCCCAGTATTTGGTGCCGAACAGGATGATCGGGAAGCGGGTGATCTTGTGGGTCTGCACCAGGGTCAGCGCCTCGAAGAGTTCGTCGAGGGTGCCGAAACCACCCGGCATGCAGACGAAGGCCTGGGAGTACTTCACGAACATGGTCTTGCGCGCGAAGAAGTACCGGAAGTTGATGCCGAGATCGACCCATTCGTTGAGGTGCTGCTCGAACGGCAGCTCGATGCCGAGCCCGATGGAATAGCCGCCCGCCTCGGAAGCACCCCGGTTGGCCGCCTCCATGGCGCCCGGGCCGCCACCGGTGATCACCGCGAAACCCGCACGGGCCAAGGCGCTTCCGATGGCCATCCCGGCGTGGTACTCGGCCGAGTCGGCGGGCGTGCGGGCCGAACCGAAGACCGACACCGCGCGCGGCACCTCCGCCAAAGCGCCGAAGCCCTCGACGAATTCGGCCTGAATGCGCAATACGCGCCACGGATCGGTGTGCACCCAGTCGGCGGGGCCGCGTTCGTCCAGCAGGTGCTTGTCGGTGGTCCCGATCCCCTTCTTGCGATCCCGCCGCAGCATTATCGGGCCCCGGAACCGTGGCGTCTTCGGCGAACGCGCACCCTCGAAATCAGCGTCAGCAGACATGCAGCCAACCGTACAGGGAGCCGGTTACCCACGTCGGTCGCTCGACCGGCGAGGTGTTGAACAACCGATCAGTCTTTGGCTCCGGTCAGGTAACCGCGCAGCATCGACGTGACCTGGGTGATCTGATCGACCGGCAGGTGCTCGTCGCGCTTGTGCGCGAGATTGGGGTCGCCCGGGCCGAAGTTGACGGCCGGGATGCCGCGCGCGGCGAATCGCGAGACATCGGTCCAGCCGTACTTGGCGCGGACGCCGCCGCTGCCGTGCGCGTGCACGATCTCGATGAGGTCCTTGGCGGCCGGATTGGACAGCCCCGGCAGGGCCCCGGGCGCGCCGTCGGTGCGCTCGAAATCCAGGTCCAGACCGGCGAATACCTCGCGCACGTGCTCGGTGGCCTGATCCAGGGTGCGGTCGGGGGCGAAACGGAAGTTCACGTCCACGGTGGCCACGTCGGGCACCACATTGCCCGCCACGCCGCCCTCGACGCGGACCGCCGAGAGGCCCTCGCGGTAGGTGCAGCCGTCGATCTCGACCTCGCGCGCCTGATATCCGGCCAGCCGCTCCAGGATCGGGGCCAGCCGGTGAATCGCGTTGTCCCCCAGCCAGGCTCGCGCGGTGTGCGCGCGCACGCCCGAGGTGGTCAGGCGCACCCGCAGGGTGCCCTGGCAGCCCGCCTCGATCCAGCCGCCGGACGGCTCGCCGAGAATGGCGAGGTCGCCCTCGAGCCATTCGGGCAGTTCGCGTTCGATGCGGCCGAGGCCGTTGAACTCGGCCGCGATCTCCTCGCAGTCGTAGAAGATGAGCGTCAGATCGTGGACCGGGTCGGCCACGGTGGCGGCCAGGTTCAGGAAGACCGCGTCGCCGGACTTCATGTCGACGGTGCCGCAACCCCACAGCTGCCGTTCGCCGTCCGCGGTGGTCTCGAAATGGCTGGGCACATTGTCGGCGATGGGCACGGTGTCCAGGTGCCCGGCCAGGATCACCCGGGTGGGCAGGCCGCGATGGGTGCGCGCCAGCACGGTGTTCCCGTGCCGCAGGATTTCGAACCCGGTGGTCTGCTCACGCAGCGCCTTCTCGACGATGTCCGCGATGACCTTCTCGTCCTTCGACACGCTCGGGATGTCCACGAGCGCGGCGGTGAGTGATATGGGGTCGGCACTCAGATCGATGGTGGTCACTTGATCCACCCTAAAGGAGGAATGACCTCCGCTCTTCGCTCGGTGGTTGCGTTGGCACAAATCGGCACCGTGTGGGGTACGAATTCACAGCCCGGTAACGTGTAGGGCCGTGAGTACTCAGGGAGCATCAGCAGTCGGCCTCGCCACCATCACCGCGAACGGGACGGTGCTCGACACCTGGTATCCCTACCCCGAGCTTGGTGAATTCAGCGATACCGGCACCAAGCGGCTGGACCCCTCCGACACCGAATACGCCAAGTTCGCCGACGCCGCCGGTCCGGACGAGGCCCGCCGGGTCGAGGTGGTCGTGGTCCGTACCACCATCGCCGACCTGTCCGCCGCGCCCGTCGACACGCACGACGTGTATCTGCGCCTGCATCTGCTCTCGCACCGTCTGATCCGCCCGCACGGCGCGAACCTGGACGGCCAGTTCGGTCTGCTCGCCAATGTCGTCTGGACCAACTACGGCCCGTGCTCGCTCGAGGAGTTCGAGCTGACCCGCCTGAAGCTGCGCGCCCGCGGCCCGGTCACCGTCTACGGCGTGGACAAGTTCCCCCGCATGGTCGACTACGTGCTGCCGTCGGGTGTCCGCATCGCCGACGCCGACCGCGTGCGCCTGGGCGCGCACCTGGCCTCGGGCACCACGGTCATGCACGAGGGCTTCGTGAACTTCAATGCCGGCACGCTCGGCAATTCCATGGTGGAGGGCCGCATCTCGGCCGGTGTCGTGGTCGGCGACGGCTCCGATGTCGGCGGCGGCGCGTCCATCATGGGCACCCTGTCCGGCGGCGGCAAGCAGGTCATCTCGCTGGGCGAGCGCTGCCTGCTGGGCGCGAACTCGGGCCTGGGCATCTCGCTCGGCGACGACTGCGTGGTCGAGGCGGGGCTCTACGTCACCGCGGGCACCAAGGTGACCGGGCCGGACGGCACCGTCATCAAGGCCGGTGAGCTGTCGGGCCAGTCGAACCTGCTGTTCATCCGCAACTCGGTGAGCGGCGCGGTCGAGGTCAAGCCCCGCAAGGGCACCGGCGTCGAGCTGAACGCGGCACTCCACGCCAACGACTAGATCCCGAAGGCGATGACCCGTTCCGGGGTGATCCGGATGAGTTCCGGCGAAAGCCCCGGATAGAACGGTTCGACGTCACGCAGAGCCTGTGCGGTGCCTCGGATTTCGAGGCACCGCACCTCCCACGGCTGCTCCGACTTGACGTCGTCCACCACGAAGGCGACCCGCTCGTCCTTGGCCAGATTGCGGAACTTCTGACTGGCGCCCAGATCCCGGCCGCCGATATCGATGGTGCCCAGGGCCACGTTGTAGCGGAAGCCGACGGGATTGTTCTGGGGCGAGCCATCGGGGCGGATGGTGGCCAACCGCCCCAAGCGCTGACTGGTCAGGTACTCGATCTGGGCGGGTGACAGTGATGCGGTCATGGTTCGACGGTAGAACCTCGACCACACTCGAGGTCAATATCTAGTGCGCTACAACACCACTGAGCTCATTGGGCGTGCCCGGCAGCGTCACTGTTGCCGCGATCGTGCCGGTCGCCAGATCGATCCGGTGCAGCTGTTTGGTGGCCGGATCCGACACATAAGCATTGCCGCCGCGCACGAACAGCGCCGGGCGGGGCTGCTGCCACTGCAACGGTTCCTCCCAGCGGCCCGTGACCGCGATGGTGCGCAGCACCGTCCCGGCCTCCGGATCGATCACGCGCAGCCCGCCGTCCGTGCCGAGCACCAGCGCCTCGCCCTGTGGGCCCCGGCCGAGGGAGCGGAAGGTGTAGCTGGTGCCGAGATCGACCAGTCGTAGACCGCCGGTGCGGGTGTCGATCAGCGAAACCTGATGCGGGCGTTCGAGTTCGGCGTCCCGATCCTGCTTGTAGTCGCCGAGCACGATCGGCGAGTTCGCCGATCCGGATTGATTCCCGATGCGGCCGTATGGTGTCGGGCTCTGCACCTTGGTGATGACGCCGTCGCGGTAGACGAGAACCCCGTCCTCGCAACCGAATGCGACAGCCTCGGGGACGGCGACACTCTCGCCGTGGACGCCGGGGCAGTTCTCGCTGCGGGCGATCTCCTTACGATCCTTGTCCAATACCGCTATGCCGGAACGCTTTTCCTCGGTACCCACCGTGACGAGCAGGTTCCCATTCGTCAGCTCGACGGCTACTCCGTGGTGCGGTTCCGGAGCCCGGTACACCCGGGTCTCGGGCTTTCCGGCGTCGAGCCGCGTCGGATCGAAACCGCTCACCTCGCCGGTGCCGTCGTCGAAGAGCACGGTGCGCCCGCCATGACGGACGACGTGTCCCGGCTTCGCGGCCGGGAATTCGATATCGGTGAATTCGGCGCGCGTGGCGTCGAGTACCCGGAAGCCGGTCTTGGTGGACACCATGACGTGCCGATCGTCGCCCGCGGGGTTCAGCCGGTTGAAGCCGTCCAGCGTCACCTCGCCGCCCTGGGCGAGGGATTTGCCGTCCAGCAGCAGAATGCCGCCGTCATAGGTGACCGCGATCGGCTCGGCGATGGCGGGCCGCTCCGATGTGCTCGACGCACCGCCACCACAACCGCTCAGGGCCACAGCGATCGCCCCGACGCCGGACAGGGCCAGTACTCCGCGCCCATGAATCCGCATGTATTGCTCCCTCTTTCGTGATTCCACAGCTCTCACCGCCCCGTCTCGACCAGGTGGTCGGGTGCGATATCCAGGTCGAATGTCCGTGTGCGCCGCAGCGAGTCGCGATAATCGATCTCGTGGACGGCCTTGCCCGCCGGGTCGTTGAGATAGGCGCGATTCGCGTCCATCCGGATCACCGGCGCGATCCGCTCGGGGATGGGGCGTGAAAGCAGCTGGACCCGTGCGGTTTCCGCGCCGGTCGCGAGATCGAAGGCGCGCAGTAGGCCGTCCCGGCCGAGTACCAGCAGCGGGGCATCCGAACCGGCGGCATTGGCGGCCGCGACGGGCCCGGTTTCCGTGAACGTCCAGGCGCGGGCTCGGATATCGAGCGTCCATACGCCGTGTTCACCGGCGGGCGCGACGAGCGTCGAACCGCCCGGGCGGAAGAAGAATTCGGTAGGTCGCTCGGAGTCGGCGACCGGATGGGGGAAGGGAATACGGGTGGCGGCGAGCGATCCGCTCGCACGGGAAATGACCAAAGCTCCATCCGCGCAACCGAATACGACTCCTCGGCGCGTGACCGCGTGTCCCCGCGGAGCCGAGCAGGTTTCGGGGAGGGTGGTGATCACGGGTCCATCGCGGCTACGCACCACCGGTGAGTCGCGGGAATCGCCAATCCCGAGCAACTGCCCCTCGTACGGCACGGCGATGCCATCGATCACCTGGCGTTCGGTGAGGACACCCGCGACCAGCGCGGCCCGGTCCAACAGCACGGTGCGGTCGTCGACACCGACCGCAGTCACCACCGAATCGCTCGATACCGCGCTCACCGCGCCGTGCCCGAGGTCCCCGATCTCTCGGACGGCCGCACTGTAGTGGTGTCCGTGGTCGCCGTGATCGACGGTCCACACCCCGCTGTCGACCACCCGCGTCGCCCGCGGCCCGGTCAGATACGCGAAGCGACCGTCGCCCAGCACCCGCTCGATGCCGCCCGGGACCGCGTCCAACTCTGTGACCCGGCCGGTTCCGGCATCGATCACCCGGACCGCGCCGGTTTCCTTGTCCGCCACCACGAGTCGCGGCTGCTCCGTCGCGGTCTCCTCCGCGCCTTCGACATAGCCGTGCGGAGCCGAGCCCGTGCGCTCGTCGCGGTCTTCCGCTTCGCATCCGGCCAGCGGCAGCGCGACGGCGGCGACCGCCAGCAGGTGTGCCCTCAACCATCTCATGTCGAGGCACACTATAATGAAAACAATTTTCAGTTCAAGTTCGGGGTGGAGTCAGCCGAGCAGCTTCTTCTGGACCTTGCCCATGGCATTGCGCGGGAGTGAGTCGACCACGCGGACCTCGCGCGGGCGCTTGTGCACCGAGAGTTCGCCCGCCACATGGGCGATGAGTGAATCGGCGATGGATTCGCCTGCGCCGTCCCGCAGGACGACATAGGCCACGATGCGCTGGCCCAGGTCGTCGTCCGGCACGCCGATGACCGCGGTCTCGGCCACCGCCGGATGCCCGAGCAGTGAGGTCTCGATCTCGCCCGCGCCGATGCGGTAGCCGCCGGATTTGATGAGGTCCACCGATTCCCGGCCCACGATGCGATGGAAGCCCTCGGCGTCGATGACGGCCACGTCGCCGGTCTTGAACCAGCCGTCGGCGGTGAAGTTCTCGGCGGTCACCTCGGGCTTGCCCAGGTAGCCGTCGAACAGCATGGGGCCGCGAACCTGTAGTCCGCCAACGCTTTCCCCATCGTGCGGCACCGGATCACCGGCCTCGTCGCGCAGCCGGGTCTCCACCCCGGCGACCGGGGTGCCGACCCAGCCGGGGCGGCGCTCGCCGTCGGGGCGGGTGGAGAGGGTGATCATGGTCTCGCTCATGCCGTAGCGCTCGATCGGGGCGTGACCGGTGAGTTCGGCCAGCCGCTCGAAGACCGGGACGGGCAGTGGCGCGCTGCCGGAGATCAGGATCCGAGCCTTCGCCAATTCCTTTGCGGCCGAAGGCTCTTCGGCAATTCGCGACCACACCGTCGGCACTCCGAAATACATGGTGCCGTGCGCGTCGGCGTACGCCTTCGGGGTCGGCTTACCGGTGTGGATCAGCGGGCTGCCGACCCGCAGCGGGCCCAGCACGCCGAGGATCAGGCCGTGCACGTGGAACAGCGGAAGACCGTGCACCAGAACGTCTTTGTAGGTCCACTGCCATGCCTGGATCAACGCGTCCAGTCCGGCGGCGATGGCGTCGCGGCTGAGCACGACGCCCTTGGGCAGGCCCGTGGTGCCGGAGGTGTAGAGGATGAAAGCCGTTGATTTCCCGGCCGGTTCGGCATAGCGGTGCCACGACCGCGCGTGCTTGCGCACCGGGATGACCGGCAGCTCCGAACCCTCCGGAGCCTTCCCCAGCCAGGCCTGCGCGCCCGAATCCTTCAGGATGTGCGCCAGTTCCGCGCTGCCCGCATCCGGCGGCACCGGCACCACGGTCACCCCGGCCAGCAGGCAGCCGACCACCGCGAGCACGGTGGTGACGGTCGGTTCGGCCAGGACCGCGACCCGCCGCGCCTGGGCGACACGTTCGGCGACGGAGGTGGCCGCGCCGAGCAGATCGCTGCGCGACAGCGTTTCCCCGTCGATGGTGACGGCATTCGGGATATCGTCCCCGGCGGCAATGGCGGCCGGATTCAGCGAACTCAGCAACAGCGGCGACACGGCCGCCACGCTACCGGAGGGGATCCACTTCCTCCGGGCACGGAGTGGGCTTCGTTCGGGCACGGAGTGGACAACGAATCGCTTGCGAACTTGCCAAGTCGGTTGACAGGCGACCCGAGTGGGTAAGAAAGTTTCTGTACAACCTTCTCACCAGAGGATGTGGTCAACGATGACCAGGCCGCTTCACGACCCGTTCGAATTCGAAGCCTCCCCGCCGGAGGTCGATGTCCGGCAATACCTCGACGGCGCGGCCGGCTTCTTCGGCGCGGCGGCGAATGTGATCATGCAGCTCTCCAACCCGCCGGTCGGCTACGGCGTGGTGGAGAGTCCCGTGGAATCCGGGAATGTCATGGTCCATCCGATCAAGCGGCTGCGCACCACCCTGACCTATCTGGCCGTCTCACTGCTGGGCAGCGAGGACGACCGGGCGGCCTATCGCGAGGCGGTGGACTCGGTCCACAAACACGTCCGCTCGCGCGCCGGAAGCACGGTCAAGTACAACGCCTTCGACCCCAAACTCCAGCTGTGGGTGGCAGCCTGTCTCTACTGGGGTGCGCGGGACCTCTACGAGCGCATGCACGGCCCGATGGACGAGTTCGACGCCGACGCCTTCTACCAGCACTCGGCCCGCATGGGCACCACGCTGCAGGTGCGCCCGGATATGTGGCCCGCGGATCGCGCCGCCTTCGACCGCTATTGGGAGGAGAACCTCGCCAAAACGCGCATCGACCCGAAGATCAAGGCATATTTCGAGGATCTCATCGACCTGAAGATGCTGCCGCGCCCGTTCCAGCTGGCCTTCGGCGGCGTGCACCGCTTCTTCGTGACCGGGCTACTGCCGCAACATCTTCGGGACCAGATGGGCATGACGTGGACGCCGCGTCAGGACCGGCTGCTGGCCCGCATGCTGCGGACGATCGGCGCGGTCGAGTCGGTGGCGCCCGCACCGATACGCAGCTTCCCGCTGAACCTGTACCTGACGGATATGCGCCTGCGCCGCAGGCTGGGCCTGCGCCTGGTGTGAAAACCGTTGCCGGTCAGAGGATCCGGAAACCGGGAACGACGTGATCGCGGGCGAACCGCCGCAGTGCGACCGGATCGTCGAGCGGGATGACGGTCTGCGGGGTCAGCGCCAGCGAGAGCGCGGCGCGGGCGATCATCTCGGCCAGCGGCAGCGGATCGTATTGCGGCACTTTGCCTTCCGCCTGCAGGCGGGCGATGAACTCGGCGAGGTAGTCGCGGCCGAGTTCGATGACCGGTGCGCCCTGCACGGTCAGGTAGGGCAGCACGATCTCGGGTTCGGTCTTGAGCAGCCGCCCCAGCAGCTGATTGCCGCGCAGCCCTTCGATGAAGGCGACGAACAGCGCGATGATCTGCTCCTCGGCGCTCGCGTCGCGTTCGATGGGCCCCTGCACGGCGGCGTCGATCTCGTCGACGAGCTGGCGCGCCTGCCGCAGGCCGACGGCCTGGATCAGATCGTTCTTGCCGGCGAAGCGGCGATACAGCGTGGCGAGGGACAGTCCGCCGCGCCGCGCGACCTCCACCATGCTGGTGCGTTTGATGCCGAAGTCCAGGAAGGCCATGAGCGCGGCGTCGAGTACCTTGGCCTGACTCTGGTCCTCGGGGCCGGATCCGCGAACGAGCGGCAGCAGTTTGGCCAGTTTGGCCATGGTCCGAGCCCTTTCCGGTCGCAAAGAAACGGTGAGGCTCTAATCTTCGCACATTGACACCGGCGGACAGCGGTGAGAGGGTGACCCGAGAACTTTCTCACACTCTCTCCTCATGGGCGAGGAGTGACCGACGAGGAGCCGAGTCAACGATGACCGCACCGCTTCGCAAGGCCGACGAGTACCCGTTCGCCGACTTCGAACCGCTGACCCCGGAGACCGTCCGCGCACACCTCGACGGCATCGGTGCCTTCCTCGGCGGTGCGGCCAACGTGGTCATGCAGCTGTCGCTCAAGCCGGTGGCCTACGGCGTCATGGACAGCGACGTCGACAGCGGCAAGGTCACCCTGCACCCGATCAAGCGCCTGCGCACCACCATCACCTACCTGGCCGTCGCCCTGCTCGGCACCGAGGACGACCGGCGCGACTACCGCGAGGCGGTCAACACCTCGCACCGCAGCATTCACAGCAAGCCGGGCGCGGAGGTCAAGTACAACGCCTTCGATCCGAAGCTGCAGCTGTGGGTGGCGGCCTGCCTGTTCTGGGGCTTCGACGACATCTACCACCGCATGCGCGGACCCATGGATCCCGATGTGGCGGAAGCGTTCTACCAGTACGGCGCGCGCCTGGGCACCACGCTGCAGATGCGACCGGAGATGTGGCCACCGACCCGCGACGCCTTCTACGAGTACTGGGAAGACAACCTGGCGACCAAGACCATCGACGATCGCACGCGGACTTACTTCAACGACCTCGTCGATCTGAAGATGCTCCCCTGGCCGCTGCAGATCACCCTCGGCGGGCTGCACCGCTTCATCGTGACCGCGCTGCTCCCGGCGCATCTGCGCACCGAGATGAACATGTCCTGGAGCGCCCGCGACGAGCGCATCTTCGCCGGCTTCCTGCGCCTGATCTCCGCGGTCTGGACCCGCATGCCCGACGTAATCCGCTTGTTCCCCTTCAACTTCTATCTCGCGGACATGCGCCTGCGCCGCCGCTTCCGCCGCCCGCTGGTCTAGTACAAGCGCTCAGCGGCCGCCCACGCCGTGCAGGAACATGTCAACGATGAGGGCGGCCGCGTGCTCGACTCCGCCGCCGGGACCGGCCGCCAGGGGGATGCCGGTTTCGATCAGGCTGCCGTAGAGCAGTAGCAGCGCGTCGGCGGGGAGGTCGGCGCGCAGGTCACCGGCGTCGATGCCGCGGGCGATCACCGCTTGGACGGGTTCGGTTACGGCGGCGGCGATTTCGGCCCGGTCGGCGGGTTTCGCGCCGGTGCGGGTGAGGACCACGTACTTGCCGCCGACGGCGAGAAAGATTCGGGTGAGGCGGGCCAGCGCCTCGGGGGCAGGGACGGTGTCGAGGCGGGCTTCGGTGAGGCGTTGCCGCAATTCGGTGAGCGCGACGGTGGCCATGGCCTCGAGCAGCGCGTCGCGGCTGGCGAAGTAGCGGTAGAGGGTCGCGCGGCCGATATCGGCGGCGGCCGCGATATCGGCCATGCTCACGGACTCACCGTGGGTGGCGAACAGGGCCGTCGCCTTGTCGAGGATCAGCGTCGCGATGTGGTCGCGCAGCGCGGGCGTGCGGCTCATGGGTCACATCGTACGAAGGGACACGCGGACCGGAACGGCGTACTCTCGTTATGAGACATCAATGTCTCATAACGGGATGAAGAAGTATCCAGGAGCTGTCATGCTGCCGAATTCCGCCCTCATTACCGGCTGTTCCTCCGGCATCGGCCGGGCCACCGCCCTCGCCCTGGCGGCCGCCGGAATACCCACCTACGCCACGGCCCGTAACCCCGAATCCATTGCCGATCTGGCCGAATCCGGCTCCCGCGTGCTGCAACTCGATGTCACCGATCCGGAATCCTGTGCGCGGGCAGTGCGTTCGGTGGAAGAAGAGCACGGATCGGTCGGAGTGCTGGTCAATAATGCGGGTTACTCGCAGGTCGGGCCGGTCGAAGAGGTGCCGATGGACGAGCTGTATCGGCAGTTCGACACCAATGTCTTCGGGGTCGTCCGCCTGACCCGGCTGGTTCTGCCCGCCATGCGCGGCCACGGCGGCGGCCGGATCATCACCCTCGGTTCGGCCGCCGGGCTGGTCGCGCCACCGGCGTCGGCCGCCTACAGCATGACGAAATACGCGCTCGAGGCGCTCTGCGACAGTCTCCGGCTGGAGGTGCACCACTTCGGTGTGCGCGCCGTCCTCATCGAACCGGGCGCTGTCCGAACACGATTCATCGAGACCGGTCAGCGCGGCCTGCCCCAGCCCAACTCCGACCACGCCTACGACCACCTGCGATCCAACCTCGGCACTCTCATCGAGCGGACGCACCGTGACGGCGCACGCGGCATCCTCACCTCCGAGACGGTGGCCAGGGTCGTCGCCCGCGCCGCGCTGGCTCGAAACCCCAAGCCCCGCTACAAGATCGGCGCCCAGGCGAGGATCATGCCGATCGCCCGCCGCCTGCTCGGCGACCGACTCTGGGACCGGGCGATGCACCGCCTGGTCCCCGCCGAATAACGCCTCGCGGACCCGCCGAATGACGACCTGTGGGGAGCGAATCAGCCGCGGTCGGCCAGGGCGCGCAGGAAGAAGCCCAGGTTGGCGGGGCGTTCGGCGAGGCGGCGCATGAGATAGCCGTACCACTGGGTGCCGTAGGGGACGTAGACGCGCAGGGCGTGGCCGTCGGCGACCAGGCGCTTCTGTTCGGCGTCGCGGACTCCGTAGAGCATCTGGAATTCGTAATCGCCGGGGCTGTGGTTGTTTTCGCCCGCCAACGTGAGGGCGGCGGTGATCATGGCCGGATCGTGGGTGGCGATCATGGGGTACCAGGCGTCGCGCATGAGGACGTTCAGGCAGCGCAGGTAGGAGGCGTCGACCTCGGCGCGGCGCTGATAGGCGACTGCCGCGGGTTCCTGGTACGCGCCCTTGCACAGGCGGATTCGGGTGCCGTCGGTGGCCAGGTCGCGGGCATTGTCCTCGGCGTCGCGCAGGTAGGTCTGCAAAGCGACGGCGAGCCAGGGGAATTCGGCCCGCGCCAGCCGCACCGCCGCCAGGGTGTCGGCGGTGGTGGTGTGGTCCTCGGCGTCGACGGTCACCCAGACGCGGCGTTCGACGGCCTTGGCGCACAGCTTGTGCAGGTTCTCGGCGGCGATGGCCGGGCCGTCCGGGCCGAGGGACTGACCCAGCGCGGACAGTTTGAGCGAGACCTCCACCCGGGGGATCTCGGAGTGCGCGCCGGGCACCGCGTGATCGGCCTCGGCCAGATCGTCGATGAGCGAAAGGTATTCCGTCACAGCCGCATCGGCCTGGCCGCGGTCGGTGGTGTACTCGCCGAGGAAGTCGACGCTGATCGAACGGCCGCTGGCCAGCAGCGCCCGCGCCACGGGGTCCAGCTCGGCGCGGGTCTCACCGGCCACGAATCGCTGGACCACCGCGTGCGTGACCGGGACCTTCGTGATGGCGTTCTTCAGCGTGGCCGATCCGGCCGCCGCCAGGATGGCCGGGCGTAGCGGGTTCATCGCACCTCCATGTGGGGGTAGCGGTAATCGGTTGGGGGAACGAAGGTTTCCTTCAGCGTGCGTGGGGCGACCCAGCGGAGCAGGTTGAGATAGGAGCCGGCCTTGTCGTCGGTGCCGGAGGCGCGTGCGCCGCCGAAGGGCTGCTGGCCGACGACGGCGCCGGTGGGCTTGTCATTGATGTAGAAGTTGCCCGCCGCGAATCGCAGTGCGGTCGCGGCGGTTTCCACGGCCTTGCGGTCGCGGGCGAAGATCGCGCCGGTGAGGGCGTAGGGCGAGGTGGCGTCCACGACCTCGAGGATCTCGGTGAAGGCGTCGGGGGCACTGTCGTCGTAGACGTACACCGACAAGATGGGGCCGAAGTACTCGGTATCGAAGGACTCGTCGCCCGGATCGTCGCTGAGCAGCACGGTCGGGCGGATGAACCAGCCCTCGGTGTCGTCGCAGCCGCCGCCCGCCGCGATATCGATCCCGGCGCCCTCGGCCCGGTCGATGGCGGCGGCGCACTTGGTGTAGGCGCGGGAGTCGATCACGGCCCCACCGAAATTCGACAGGTCGGCGACGTCGCCGTAGGTCAGCGACTCCACTTCGGACAGGAAGTCCTTGCCCATCCGCTTCCACACCGACTTGGGGATGTAGGCGCGTGAGGCGGCCGAGCACTTCTGCCCCTGATACTCGTAGGCCCCGCGAATCATGGCCACGCGCAGGGCATCCGGCTCCGCAGAGGGGTGGGCGAGGATGAAGTCCTTGCCACCGGTCTCCCCCACCAGGCGGGGATAGCCGTGGTAGCGGCCGATATTCGAGCCGACGGTCTGCCACAGGTACTGGAAGGTGCGGGTCGAGCCGGTGAAGTGGATGCCCGCCAGCCGGGGATCGGCCAGCGCCACCTCGGACAGCTTCGCGCCGTCGCCGGTCACCATATTGATGACGCCGGGCGGCATCCCGGCCTCCTCCAGCAGCTGCATGGTGAAGTAGGCCGAAAGGGTCTGTGTCGGTGATGGTTTCCAGACGACGGTATTGCCCATGAGCGCGGGCGCGGTGGGCAGGTTTCCGGCGATGGCGGTGAAGTTGAACGGCGTGATGGCGTAAACGAACCCCTCCAAGGGCCGGTAATCCATCCGATTCCACACGCCCGCAGCCGATTCCGGCTGCTCCCGCAGGATCTGCCGCGCGAAGGCGACATTGAACCGCCAGAAGTCCACCAGCTCGCAGGGCGCGTCGATCTCGGCCTGCTGCACCGTCTTCGACTGCCCGAGCATGGTGGCCGCGGCAATGGTCTCCCGCCATGGCCCGGCCAGCAGGTCGGCGGCGCGCAGCAGGACGGCGGCCCGTTCCTCGAACGGCATGGCCCGCCAGCCGGGGGCGGCGGCCGTGGCGGCGGCGACGGCCGCGCGGGCCTCATCGTGAGTGGTATTGGTGTAAGTCCCGAGGACATGCCGGTGCCGGTGCGGCATCGTGATATTCAGCCGCTCCCCGCCGCCGGGCTGACGCTTGCCGCCAATGACGAGCGGCACATCCACGGATTCGGCGGAGAGTTCGGCGAGCTTGGCTTTCAGCAGTTCGCGTTCGCGACTGCCCGGAGCGTAGGAGTGCACCGGTTCGTTGGCTGGAGCAGGGACAACCGTGACAGCGTCCATAACCCAGGCTATCGCGATAGCCCCTGCCCAGCCCGAACGAACACGCTCCTAGTGGAAGTCGTCCGCGATGATCTTCTCGATGTTCCGTTCCGCCAGCGCGGTAATGGTGACGAACGGATTCACCGTGGTCAGACCGGGAATCAGCGAGCCGTCGATGACGTACAGGCCCGGGTACGACGTGAGCCGCCCGTAGTTGTCGGTCGCCACGTTGATCACGCAGCCGCCCAGCGGGTGGTATGCGAAATCGTCGCCCCAGGTCTTGTACTCACCGAACAGGTCGGTCCGGTAGATCGTCCCTTCCTTCTTGTTGATCTTGTCGAAGATCCGCTTGGCGGCATCGATGCTGGGCTGGTTCCAGGCCGTCTGCCAGTTCAGGTCCACACCACCGGAACCCGAGTTGTAGGTGAACTTGCCGCGGTTCGGATTCTTGGTGATGGCCAGGTACAGGCTGGCGAAGGTCTCGATGCCCGCCGGGAACGGCGACACCTCAGCGAAGGCCGGGCCGCCGGCGTCGGCCCAGTTGTCGATGCCCAGGCAGGGGATGCAGGACTGCAGGCTGCCGGTGGCGTCCCAGGCCTGGTTCTGCCGGGCCACCATGACATTGCCGTTATTGCCCCAGCCGCTGCCGACCGAGTCGGGCAGATTGGGCAGTTTGCCGGTGGCCTTCTGGGTGACCAGCAGTTTGCTGGTGCCCACGCTGCCGGCCGCGAAGAAGACCTTCTGCGCCGTAACGGTTTTGGTGGCGGTGGTCTTGCCGGTGGTGTCGATCTGGTTCATGACCACCGTGAACCCGCCGCCATTGGCCGGGGACACCGTGGTGACCACGTGCTGCGGGACGATGGTCACCTTGCCGGTGGCCGACGCGTCCGCCAGATAGGTCTTGTCGAGGGAGTTCTTGCCGTAGTTGTTGCCGTAGATGACCTCGGCGTTGAGCGCCGAGCGCGGCGCGGTGTTGGCCTGCTCCTGCTTCATGTAGTTGAAGTCGTAGACGTTCGGCACGAAGGTCCACGAAAAGCCGGACCGCTCAGCCTGTTTCCGCCCGACCCGCGCGAACTGGTAGCAGTCCGCGGACTCGAACCAGGTCTGGTCGATGTTGTTGACCTTGAGCCCCGCATTGGCGCGCGGGTAGTACGTGGAGTACATCTCCCCCGCGTCCACCGAGGGCAGGATGCTCGCGAAGTTCTCCTGCTTGGGCGTCACCGCCATGCCGCCGTTGACCAGCGACCCGCCGCCGACGCCGCGCCCCTGGTAGATGCGAATCCCGCTGAACGCCTCGGAATCCAGCACGCCGGTGTAGCTGGGGATGGTCTTGTTGTAGTCCGCGCCCATGAAGTGGTTGATGGGCTGATCGGTCTTGGTGCGCAGCCAGAAGGACCGGCCGTCCGGCTTGAGCATGTTGGAGAAGACCTTGCCGTCGGACCCGGGCTGGGTCCAGGACATGCCCTTCTCGACCATGACCACGCTCTGCCCGGCCTGCGCCAGCCGCAGCGCCGCGACCGCGCCGCCGTAGCCGGTGCCGATCACCAGCACGGGCATCTTGTCCCCGTCGTTGATCGATCCGGTGGGTAATGCCCGCGCCGAGGGCATCTTCGGTAGTAGTGCTGCCGCCCCCAAAATGACACCTGTTGCAGCTAGGAACCCGCGTCGGCTGATATTGCTGCCGAAGACACTCTTACCGGGGGTTTCATAAGACAGACCACGCACTGAAAGACTCCTCATCGAGATGCGATGAGAACCTGTTATAGGCGTTGTGAAGAGCCTACGGGTCAGTTTCGGGAAAGATCGAGATCGGAGAACCCCGGAAAAAGAAAAAAGCCCTCGAATGAGGGCTTCAAACTCGAGAGGCGACCCTGACGGGACTCGAACCCGCGACCTCCGCCGTGACAGGGCGGCGCGCTAACCAACTGCGCCACAGGGCCTTGCATAACTGCTCAGCCACTGGGCCTTGCAACGTCGTAGACGCTATCACGCGGCCCGCGGTAACGGGAAATCAGCTGGTCAGACGATCCGCGGCCGCCGCGATGCGCTCATCGGTGGCGGTAAGGGCAATGCGCACATGCTGATTCCCGCGCGGCCCGTAGAACTCGCCGGGGGCCGCCAGAATGCCACGCTCGGCCAGCCAATCCAGCGTCGTGCGGCACGGCTCGCCGCGCGTCGACCACAGGTACAGTCCGGCGTCGGAGTCGTCGATGCGGAATCCCGCGCGCTCCAAGGCATCTCGCAGCACCGCCCGCCGCGCCCGGTAGCGGTCCTTTTGCTCGACCTCGTGGGTGTCGTCGCCGAGGGCCGCGGTCATGGCCGCCTGGATCGGGTACGGCAGCATCATGCCCGAGTGCTTGCGCACCTCGAGCAGCTCCGCCACCAGCTCCGGATCGCCGGTCACGAAACCGGCCCGGTAGCTGGCCAGGTTCGAGGTCTTGGACAGCGAATGGATGGCCAGCAGCCCGGTGTGGTCGCGGCCGCACACCTCGGGATCGAGGATGGACACCGCATCGCGGCCCCAGTCCAGGCCCAGGTAGCACTCGTCGGAGGCCACGATGGCCCCGCGCTCACGGGCGAACCGCACCACCTTGCGCAGGTGATCGACGCCCAGCACCTTGCCGGTGGGATTGGACGGCGAGTTGAGGAAGATCAGCGCCGGACGTTCGGGACCCAGCTGGACCGTCGAGTCGGCCCGCAGGTAGCGGGCACCGGCGAGCAGCGCGCCCACCTCGTAGGTCGGGTACGCCACCTCCGGGATGACCACCAGATCCTCGGCGCCCAGGCCGAGCAGTCGCGGCAGTCCCGCGATCAGCTCCTTGGTGCCGATGGCGGGCAGCACCGCGGCCGGCTCGATCCCGGTGATCCCGAATCGCCGCTTCAGCGCCGACACCACGGCCTCGCGCAATTCGGGCGTGCCGTGCGTGGTCGGGTATCCGGGCACCTCCGCCACCGACGAGAGTGCCTCGCGGATCAGCGGATCCACCGGATCGACGGGGGTGCCGACCGAGAGGTCGACGATGCCGTCCGGATGCGAAGCGGCCTTCGCCTTCACGGAAGCGATGGTGTCCCAGGGGAAATCGGGTAGCAGAGCGCTGACCCGGCCACGCGCGGTCAAATCTCGTCCTACTCGCTGGCCATCGGCGGTAGCGCGGCGATGAACGGCGGGTCGTAGTCGACCTTGCCGACCTTGGTGGCGCCGCCCGGGGAGCCCAGGTCGTCGAAGAAGTCGACGTTCGCGTTCACGTAACCGGCCCACTGATCCGGGGTGTCGTCTTCGTAGAAGATGGCTTCCACCGGGCAGACCGGTTCACACGCACCACAGTCCACGCACTCGTCCGGTTGGATGTACAGCATGCGGCCGCCCTCGTAGATGCAGTCCACGGGGCATTCCTCGATGCACGCCTTGTCCTTCACGTCAACGCACGGTTCAGCGATGATGTACGGCACTGCCGCTCTCCTAGTCTGTCCTCACATGCGGGATGAACTCCGCCCGGCGAAAACCCTATCCCGGCCAGCCAACATTACTCTTGCCAAGCCTGCCCTAACTTCGGACCGCCACGCTGCGGCCGACCCTGAGGTCGATCGAGTCCTAGCCTCGATCCGGCCCCACTTACCCCAATAGTGAGGCGACGGGCGAGCGGTGCGGCGGTACACCATAGGTGGTGGTGCGCTGCCTTACCGGGCGGCCGATGCCCGACGCGATCTCCGTCAGTTCCTCGACCGTCTTCGCTGAACCGTGTTCGGAGCCGGCCATGCGGGAGATGGTCTCCTCCATGAGGGTGCCGCCCAGGTCGTTGGCTCCACCATTCAGCATCAATTGGGTTCCCTTGATACCAAGTTTGACCCAGCTGGTCTGAATATTCTTGATTCGGCCGTGCAGCATGATTCGCGACAGGGCGTGAGCGGCCCGATTGTCGCGCACGGTCGGGCCCGGGCGGGACGCGCCCGCCAGGTAGAGCGGGGCGCTCTGGTGCACGAACGGGAGCAGCACGAATTCGGTGAAACCGCCCGTCTCGTCCTGGATTCCACGCAACACACGTAGGTGGCCGACCCAGTGCTTCGGGTTGTCCACGTGGCCGTACATCATCGTCGAGCTGGAGTTGATGCCCAGCTTGTGCGCCGTGGTGATCACGTCGATCCACGCCGACGTCGGCAGCTTGCCCTTGGTGAGCACCCACCGCACCTCGTCGTCGAGGATCTCCGCGGCCGTGCCCGGAATCGAGTCCAGCCCGGCCTCTTTCAGCGCCGAGAGCCAGTCGTGCACGGACTGGCCGCCGCGGGAGGCGCCGTTCACGATCTCCATGGGGCTGAACGCGTGCACATGCATCTCGGGGATGCGGGCCTTGATGGCGCGCACCAGATCCGCGTACCCGGTGACCGGGAGCTCGGGATCGATGCCGCCCTGCATGCAGATCTCGGTCGCGCCCTCGACCCACGCCTCCCAGGCGCGGTCGGCGACCTCGGCCGGGCTCAGGCTGAAGGCGTCGGCATCGCCCTTGCGCTGCGCGAACGCGCAGAAGCGGCAGCCGGTGTAGCAGATATTGGTGAAGTTGATGTTCCGGTTGACGATGTAGGTGACGTCATCGCCCACGGTGTCGCGGCGCAGCTGATCGGCCAGCGCGGTGACGGCCTCCAGCGCCGGGCCGTCGGCGGTGGCCAGGGCCAGGTACTGGTCGTCGGTCAGGCCGGCCGGGTCCTTCTCGGCGGCGCGCAGGGCGGCCATCACATCGGCATCGAAGCGCTCGGGCGCGGCGGCGGCCAGCTCGTGCACCTGCTCGCGAATGGACTCCCAGTCGCCGAAGGCGCCCAGCGAATCATCGGCAATGCCGGAGTCGCTGCGGGATTCGGTGAGGCGGCCCTCGGAGTCGATGGCGGTATTGAGATCGATGCGGCCGACCGATTCCCAGTCGTGGTCCGGCTCCTGCCACGGCAGGCCGGTCGGCTTCACGTCGGCGGCCAGACCGGTCTGCGGATCCGACAGCGCGGCAACGTGTTTGGAGACGCGCGGATCGATCCACGGATGGCCCGCCAGCACGTACTTCGGGTGCGCGGTGATGCGCTCGGTGAGCACGTAACCGGCATCGGCGGTGACCTGCGCGAGGGTCTCCAGATTCGGCCAGGGCCGTTCCGGATTCACGTGGTCGGGGGTCAGCGGGGAGACCCCGCCCCAGTCGTCGATGCCCGCCGCGATGAGCGCCCGGCA
This sequence comes from Nocardia sp. JMUB6875, assembly GCF_041154655.1. Lineage (NCBI taxonomy): Bacteria > Bacillati > Actinomycetota > Actinomycetes > Mycobacteriales > Nocardiaceae > Nocardia > Nocardia sp. JMUB6875. Next base: position 16,093 of record NZ_BAAFGR010000032.1, on the reverse strand, counting down.
TTCGTCCAGCGACACCAGATTCGGCGGGGCCTGGATGCGCATCTTCGGCCCCAGCAGCAGGCGGGCCACCGCGATGGTGGCCCGGAACTCCTCCAGATCGGCGTCCGGGGTGTCGCGCATGGCGGTGTTCTGCTTGGCCAGGAAGTTCTGCACGATGACTTCCTGCACATGCCCGAACGCCTTGTGCGCCTTGCGGATCGCCAGGATGGACTCGGCGCGCTCGGTGAGGTTCTCGCCGATGCCGACCAAGATGCCGGTGGTGAACGGCACCGAGAGGCGACCGGCGTCGGTGAGCGCGCGCAGCCGCACGGCCGGATCCTTGTCCGGCGAACCGTAGTGCGCCTGACCGGGTTCGGTGAACAGCCGGGTGGAGGTGGTCTCCAGCATCATGCCCATGGACGGGGCCACCGGCTTGAGCCGCGAGAGCTCCTCCCAGGTCATCACGCCCGGATTCAGGTGCGGCAGCAGGCCGGTCTCCTCCAGCACGCGAATCGCCATGGCGCGCACGTAATCCAGGGTGGAGTCGTAGCCGCGCTCGTCGAGCCACTGCCGAGCCTCCGGCCAGCGCTCCTCCGGGCGGTCGCCGAGGGTGAAAAGCGCTTCCTTGCAACCCAGTTCGGCGCCCTGGCGGGCGACCTCGAGAATCTCGTCGGGCTCCATGTACATGCCCTTGCCCTGCGCGCGCAGCTTGCCGGGCACAGTCACGAAGGTGCAGTAGTGGCACTTGTCGCGACACAGGTGCGTAATGGGGATGAACACCTTGCGCGAGTAGGTGATCGGGAGGGTCTCCCCCGCGTACCCGGTCTCGCGCAGCCCGGCGTCGCGCACCCGCGCGGCCGAGGCGGTCAAGTCCTCGAGTTGTGCGCCGCGCGCGTGCAGCAGCACCACGGCCTCGTCGAGGTTGAGCGTCGCCCCGTCCCGGGCCCGGCGCAGCGCCCGGCGCATGGCCGAGTCACTCGGGGGCTTCGGCGGCAGGCTCGGGTTCGCAAGATCCGTCACGCCCTCGATCATGCGCCATCCATCCGACTTATCCGACTCGGGTGCCATGGAACGGGCAAACCCGTGTCCCCCGGCCGTTATTCCGGGCCGGTGATACGAGTATTCGTACTCACTGAGATCAACTGTTCAAATTTCAGTGGCGGTGAAATAGCCTGCCGGTTCGACCGCTTCGCCGGAGAAGAGGAAGTGACCTTCGTGCTCGCGAAAATCCGCCGCGCCACCGTTGTCGCCGGGCTGGGCGCCGCCGCCCTGCTGACCGTCGCCACCAGCACCGCTTACGCCTTCGGGCCGGTGCCGCCGGCCAATCCCTATCTGGGGCCGACCGGCACCGCGACCATGCACGGTGACGCCGAGGCCTCCGACACCACGCCGCTGCCCGGCGTCGGCACCGGCGGCGTGCGCGCCGACTTCCACGAACAGGCGGCGGCCTGCCCGACCATCCTGCAGGGCGCGGACGGACTCCCGCAGGCGCTGTGCACCAAGGTCACCGACCGCGCGCCGGAGGTGTTGCTGCTGGATCCGAACAACGGCAACACCCTCGCGCGCCTCGATCTCACCAAGGGCAGCCTGCTCGGCGGGGTGTATGCCTACCTCGACAATCAGGACCGGATGGTCACCGTCGACGGGTCCGGCAGTCTGCTGCGCATCGGGCATCAGCGCGGCTCCGACGGATCGTGGTCGCTGTCCATCGCCTCGAAAACCGATGTGACGCAGGCGGTCACCGGGCACTGCGGCGGCGGTGACTGCGATGCGGTCAGCTCGGTTTCACCCGACTACCAGGGCCGGGTCTGGTTCGCGACCGACGGCGCGGCCGCCGGGTTCGTGAACACCGACGGCACCGCGCGCTCGATCGTGCTCGCGCCCGGTGAGAACGTCGCCAACTCCATCGCGACCGCGCCGCAGGGCATGTCGGTGGCCACCGACCACGCGCTGTATCTGCTGAACGTGGACGGCGGCGGCAATCCGCGGATCGTGTGGCGGCAGGCCTACGATCGCGGACCGGCCCGCAAGCCCGGCCAATTGAGCTGGGGCACCGGCGCGACGCCGACCTTCTTCGGGCCGGGCGACGGCACCGAGTACCTCGCCATCACCGACAATGCGGCCACCAAGGAGAACCTGCTGGTCTTCGACACCGCCACCGGACATCAGATCTGCTCGGTGCCCGCCATCGACGGCACCGAGAACTCGCCCATCGGATCGGGCAACAGCGTGTTCGTGGCGAGTACCTACGGCTACCCGTACCCGGCGCTGCCGCCGAACGCGGGGACGAGTCAGCCCGCGAGCGCGCCGATCTCGGGCGGCATGACCCGGATCGATGTGACGGGGTCGGGCTGCACGGTGGTGTGGACGAACAATGTGCCGTCCTCGGCGGTGCCGCGACTGTCCGTGGCGGACGGGAAGATCTACACCTTCACGCGGCATTCGCTGCTGGGCAGCGGCAGCGGCGCGCTGGGCAGCGGGAGCGCCAGTGGCAGTAGCGGCCTCGGCAGCGGTAGCGCCGCGATCACCGATAACTACAGCTTCGCGGTGATCGACGCGGCCACCGGCCACCTCGATACCGAACAGTTCATCGGCGCGACCATGGTCAATGACACCCTGGAAATGGTCGGCACCATCGCGCCCGGCCGAATCCAGTACCAGGGCACCACGACCGGGCTGTACCGGATCACGCCGAAGTAGCGGGAACGGGGCGTCCAGTCCCTGGCTCGTAACAACCGCCTCCGCGGTCGGATTCATGCAAGCATGGGCAGCATGTCCCAGCCTCCCGCCGCAGGCGGCATCCTGGCCGACCCGTCGCGGCGCCCCAGCCCGCGCGCCAAACTGCTGTGGGCGCTCAGCGCCGCGCTGTCCTGGGTGGTGCCGGTGCTGGGGGTGGGGATCTGGGCGCTGTTCGACTCGCAGCGGCGCGGCATCCAGGGGCTGGTGCTCGGAATTGTGCTGCTGGCAGCGGTATTCAGCATCGCGGTGATCCCGCTGTGGCGCTATGCGGTGCACCGCTGGGAGATCACCGACGAGGCCGTGTACACGCGCACCGGCTGGTTCACCCAGGAGAGCCGGGTCGCTCCCATCACCCGCGTGCAGACCGTGGACACCTACCGGGGACCCCTCGAACGGCTGCTGGGGCTGGCCACGGTCACCGTCACCACCGCCTCCTCCGCCGGGGCGGTGCACATCAGCGCGCTGGCGCTGGCCGATGCCCGCGACACCGTCGCGCAGTTGACCGCCATCGCCGCGCAGCATCGGGGGGATGCCACGTGAGCCAGCCGAATCCCGATCCCGAGGTGTTCTCGGACGCGTATCCGACCGAAGTGCTCGCGCCCCTGCCCGGACCGATCGGGTCCGCCGCGGGCAGCTGGCAGCGGCTCGACAAGCGCATGCTGCTGGTCCACCCGGTCACCGAGCTCATCCGCTACATCCCGGTCCTGATCGCCACCCTGGTCGCGGGGGCCAGCGCCGACAACCCCATGTGGTCGCTGGCCGTGGTGGCGATCATCGTGGGTTTCGCGCTCACCCGCTGGTTCACCACCACCTACCGGATCACCCCGGAGAACGTGGAACTGCGCACCGGACTCATCCAGCGCAAGCGACTCTCGGTGCCGCGCAACCGGGTTCGCTCGGTGGATGTGCAGGCCGACCTGCTGCACCGGGCGCTCGGACTCGCGGTGCTGTCCATCGGCACCGGGCAGGACGCGGAGAAGAAGGACCAGTTCAAGCTGGATTCGCTGGACGCCAAGCTGGTGCCGGAACTGCGCCTCGCGCTGCTGGCGCACACCCGCGCGGGTACGGAACCGGTTGACTCCCCCGCGATTGCGACCGAGGGCACCGCCGTCGACGCCGAACCCGCCGGGCCCGCCGTGGAAATCGCGCACTGGCAAGCGGATTGGGTGCGCTACGCCCCACTGTCCTTGACCGGCTTCGCGATTGTCGCGCCGGTCGTCGGTCTGGCCTTCCAGTACGGCTTCGCCCAGATCTTCCTGAAGTCCGGCACCCTCCAGGATGTCGGCCACCGCGGCGCCACCGTCATCGCGGGCGTGATCGCCCTGCTGCTCGTCATCCTCGTAGTCGTAGTCAGCCTCGCCGCCTGCGCCCGTTACCTGATGACCTGGTTCGGCCTCAACGTCCACGACGACGGCAAGACCCTCACCATCCGCCACGGCCTCTTCACCACTCGCCAAACAACTCTCGACCTGGCCCGCCTGCGCGGCGCGACGGTCAACGAGCCCCTGATGTTGCGGCTGGCCGGGGCCGCCGAACTCGAGGCCATCATGGTCGGCACCAGCCCCCGCCAGAAGATCCTGCCCCAGGCACCCCGAGCCGCCGTGGATCGGACCCTGGCCCACCTCCTCGGCGACACCTCACCCCGTCATTCCGGCGCGCCTTCGGCCGAAATCCACCACACCGCCGTGGATCCCGGCCGAAAGCATGCCGGGATGACGGAGGAGAACCCCGCCCCGCTGCCCGTGACCGTGCCGTTGGCTCCCCACGGCCCGGTAGCTCGTCGTCGCCGGTACACTCGCGCCCTGGGCCCGCTCGCGGCGGTCGCGGCCGCCCTGCTCGCGATATCCATTGCCGGAGTGGATATTCCGCTGTGGATCTGGATAGTCCTGGCCATTGCCGTGCCGATCGCGGCGGCGCTGGCGTGGGATCGCTATCGCGGTCTCGGCCACGCCGTGCTGCCCGCCGCGAATGGCAATCCCACGTGGCTGATCACTCGCAGCGGGTCACTGGATCGCGATCGCGACTGTCTGGAAGCCCCGGGCGTCATCGGCTGGACCGTGCGCCAGAGCTTCTTTCAGCGCCGCGCGGGTGTGGCCACCGTGGTGGCCGCCTCCGCCGCGGGCAAGAAGCGGTACCACGTCATCGACCTGCCCCTCGATCAGGCGTGGGCCTTGATCGAGGCGGTCACTCCGGGACAGCTCGGCGTCAGCCGGTAGTGGCTCGGCGTCAGCCGATGACCGGGTAGTTCGAGCGAATCACGTTGTGCGGGTCGCGGTCTCGCTTGATCGCGCGGAGGCGGTCGAGGGTCGCCGCGTCGAAGGCGGCGGCCGCGGATTCGCCGGGAGCCAGGAAGGTGAAGGGCTTCTGGCCGGTGATCTGCCCGCTGAACTGGCCGACCAGGGCGTCGATCTTGCCGCGCACCGCGTCGCGCAGCTGCGGCAGCCCGAGGCCGAGCAGGTAGATCAGGTACTGCTCGGGCATCGCCTCGCGAGCGCCGCCGGTGGGCCGGGATAGGGCGCCGCCGAGGTAGCGGACCTGGATATTGGCCAGTGGCGCAACGGATTCGCCGAGGATGATCTTCTCCGCCTCCGGGGTCAGCTCGGTCAGCAGTTCGGTGCGGCCGATGGCGGGGCTGGGGTCGGTCGGTTCGGAGGTGATGGTGCCGAGAGCGGCCACCGACATGGCGGCCCGGGTGTCGGACACCGCGCCTTCGATGCCGTCGAGCACGGACACCAGCGCCCGGCCCGCTTCGGGGTCGCCGAGGTAGGCGACGTCGAGGGCCACCATCTCCGGGGCCTGCGGGAACTGGAACCGCTGGAACCACACCGACAGCTCATCGGGGGCCTGAGAGGTCAAGGCGCGGAAGGCATCCCACACTTCGCGCAGGCGCTCGCCGGGCCACATGATCCGGCCGCCGTACAGGCCGGGCGCCTCGAAGAGCTCGAACTCGAGACCGGTCACCACGGCGAAATCGCCGCCGCCACCGGACAGCGCCCAGAACAGATCCGGATCGCTGTCCGCGGTCACCCGCGCCGCGCGTCCCTCGGCGTCCACGATCTCGAAGGCGCGCACCGCATTCGAGGCCCAGCCGTGCTTGCGGCCGAACCAGCCCGCGCCGCCGCCCAGCGTGTAGCCGGTCACGCCGACCACCGGGTTGCTGCCCGCGAGCCCGGTCAGCCCGTGCTCGGCCGCGGCGGCCTGCACCGCGCCCCACTGCGCGCCCGCGCCTACCCGCGCCACCCGCGCGGCCGGGTCGATTTCGATCCGGTTCAGCGCACCGGTGCGCAGCAGGATCGCGTTCTCCACCCCGCCCGCGGCGCCGTGCCCGGTCGGCTGGGTGACCACCGGGATGCCCGCGCCGCGGGCGTACCGCACCACGGCCGCCACATCATCGACATCGGCGGCCTCGACCACCGCCGCCACCGGCTGCGTGACCGCGACACTCCACGGCCGCGCGGCCTGCTCGAAATCGGTGTCGCCCGCGGCCAATACGCGGCCGCGGACGGTGTTGCGCAGTTCGTCGAATCCCATCGTCTTTCCCCTTGCTCGTCCTCGCTGTTATCGCGTTCATTAAGATGACGAGAGGGGACGGCGGAGTGTGACTCCGTCAGGGAACGCTCAACCTGTGAGCTCGCTCACGCGCCCGTCGTGGCCAGCCGGGCGGTGGCCCGGTAGTACAGGTACATGCCCGAGGGCAGCAGGCCGCAGATGAGCAGCAGCATGGTCGGCCAGTCGCCCATGAGCAGCGCGTAGCCGCTCGGGCTGAACCCGGCGCAGATCAGGAATCCGACCGTCCACACCAGGATCGGCGACGCCATCACCGGAATCCGCTGTGTCACAACGCCCATGCCCATCACCAGCAGCACATTGATCACCGCGGCCGCCAGCGCCGTGAACGGCAGCGCGATCGCGCCCGCGGTGGTGGTCGAGGCCAGCGGCGCGGCCATCACCGGCGATAGTTCCGGCAGATGCGCCCGCCCGGCGTAGATCGGCAGGAACAGCACCTCGAGTCCCAGCGTGATCACGGCGTCGATCAACAGCAGTGCGCCGATCACCGCGTTGAGCACGGTGCGCACCGGCTCGGTCTCGGCAATGGCATCGCCCGCCCGGGCGCCGACGGCGGCCGTCACGGCACCGGCGGGAATCCGAGCAGCGTCAGCAGGTGACTCTGCATGTCCACGAACCCGTACAGCACCGACAGGTACAGCTCGTGCTGCCATTCGAAGTACGGGCGCTGGCTCTCGACGAAAGCCGCTATCGCATTCTGCAAATCCCAGTTGTACATGGCTCAGTCCTCATTCCAGCCCGGCGAAGAGATCGTGTTCACGGCCGTCGGGGCCGAGCGGGCCGCGCTCGCCGCGCACCAAAATGTAGTGCTCTTCCGGCAGTACCGGCTGGGCAATGTCGTTCGACAGGGAGAATTCGCGCCCCGAGGGGGCCACCGTCACCTGGGTGGCGTGGGCGCGCAGGGCGGCCCGCTTGGCGGCCAGCACATCGGACACGTCCACCGTGGTGGTCACGGATTCGGCGGGGACACAGGCCAATTCACCCTCGTGCGGCAGCCGCCAGCCGCGCGGCAGGGCGCCCGGCAGCTGATCCACCGTGCGGCGCTTGAGCGCATCGGTGTGCATGGCCAGCACCGCGCCGTCGGTGACCGTCCAGTAGACCTTGGGGACGATCCAGCCCCAGTCGGAGGCGGTGTCGATGGCGGCCATCGTGATCTCGTGCGCGCGAATGTGATCCGGATGCCCGTAGCCGCCGCGCGGGTCGTAGCCGATCACCACGCGCGGGCGCAGTTCCAGGATCACCTGCACCAGCGCGTCCACGGCGGCGGTGCCGGAGTTGACGAAGGCGCGGGGATTGCGGGCCGACGGCGTCCCGGCCATGCCGGAGTCGCGCCAGCGGCCCGCGCCGCCCAGGAAGTGCGGCTCGCCCGCGTCCAAAGCGGCCAGGGCCCTGGTCAATTCGAGGATCCGGTAGCCGCCCAGTTGATCGGCCTGCCCGGCCACCAGGTGCGCGTACTCGTCCCCGATGACCTCGCCCTCCTCACCGAGCGTGCAGGTCACCACGGTGACCGGGATGCCGCGCTTGCGGTAGTGGGCGATGGTGCCGCCGGTGGTGATGGACTCGTCGTCCGGGTGCGCGTGCACCAGCAGCAGGCCGTGTGTCGCGGCGCTCGGATCGTGTGCGCTCACGGCAGCCTCCGCCAGTTGGCGGCATCGCCGAAGATGCCGGTCTGGATGGCGCCGCTGAGCGAGGCCCCGTCCACCCGCGGCCCGGCCGCGGCCACCTGCGTGTCCTGCACGATCGGCAGCACGGTCGACAACTCCCACAGCTTGGGTTCGGCCTCGGCGATCACCTTGCCCACATCGATGCCGCGCAGGGCGGCGTCGATGGCGGGCTGCAGCGACGGATCGCAGACACCGGACAGATTGGAGGGTGACTTCTTCGCGCCGTCCACCACGGTCGAGTCATTGCCGTCACCGGGCAGCGGCACCGGCGCACAGCCGTAGCGGGAGGCCAGCACGGTCGCCGGATCCCCGCCGGTGCGCTCCCAGCCGACCACGACGTCGATGCTGCCGTCGGTCAGCTCCTTGCTGTACAGCGTGGAGGCCGACACGCTGCGCACGATCACATCGATTCCGGCGCTGCGCAATTGGTCGGCGGCGGTATTCGCCACCGCCTGCGAGGTGGTGTCGTTCTCCACCGCGCCCAGGCGCACGGTCAGCGACTTCCCGTTCTTGGCCAGCGGACGCGGTTGCGGCGCGGGCGAAGTCGCCGACTGCGCGGCGGGAGTCTCCGCGGCGCGGGCGAATCCGGCCTCGGCCAGCAGCCCGAACGCCTCCTCCGGGCTCAGCCGCGGCGGCGCGGTCACGGCGTAACCGGGATCCGAGGGTGCGAGCACCTGCGCCCGCACCGGCTCCACCCAGCTGCCGGTCTGCGCGCCGACGGTGGCCAGCAGCACCGGATCCAGCAGTCCCAGCAGCGCGCGGCGCACCCGCACATCGGCGAGATCGCCGCTGCGGCCGTTGAGCACCAGCTGCATCTCGCGGGCCTGCGCCATCATGGCCGTGCGCACCGAGGGAATCGCGCCCAGCTGCGCCTGCAACGCGACGCCGCCGTGCACCAGCGCCATCTGCGCGTCGCCGGTCCGCAGCGATTCGGCGACCTGCGCGGCGGTTCCGCCGCGGCGCAACAGGATCTGATCCGGCACCGCGGGCTGACCCCAGTACCGGTCATTGCGTTCGAGCAGGATCTCCTCGCGGCCGCGATCGGCCTGCTTGATGCGGAACTGGCCGCCGGAGATCCGGATGGTGTCGACGAGCCCCTGCTCGAAACCGGAGTCCTTCACCAGATGCTGGGGCAGCAGATCCGAGAACAGTTGCCGCCAAGCCGGATACGGCTCGGTCATGGTGACGGTCACGGTCTTGCCGCCCGCCGAGGAGCTGACATCGGAGATGAGCCGGTAGCCCGCGGGATCCACCGCGCCGGGCTGCGTGATCATCTGCTGCCACAGGTATTTGAAGTCCTCGGCCGCGATGGGCGCGCCGTCGGACCAGGATGCCTCGTTCTTGATCTGGTAGGTGATGGTGAACGGCTCCTGCGCCGTCACATCCGCCGACACCATGAGCGCCGGATCCAGATTCCAATCGGTGCCGCCCGGAACGCCGGGAGTCGGACTGGCCCGGAACGGACTCGGCAGCACCATGGACGCCACGGCCGCGGTCGCGGGCGACTGCTGCGAGCGTAGGTGCGGATTGAACCCGATCCCGATGTCGTCGACCGCCACCACGACCGTGTTCTTCCCCGGCTTGGCGGGCTGCGTCTTCGGACTGTCCGTGGACTCGATGGGCGGCGGCGGATTCGCGGTGCAGCCGGTAGCGACCGCCAACAGGGTCGCCACCATCAACAGCACCGCGCGCAGCGATGCGCGCATCCGGGCCCCCGTTCTCACGTTCGGCACTCTACTGGATCCACCCTTCACGATCCGGCCACGGCAGCCGTACATACCAGTCGGCGAGCCGCTCGAAAGCGACTCGCCGACAGGTCAGAGCGTTACTACTGAGCGGCCCGGTCCCGCGCCTTGCGGCGGGAGATCTCGCGCTGGCGGTCGTTGGCGTTCAGGGTGACCTTGCGCACGCGCACGATCTCCGGGGTCACCTCGACGCACTCGTCGTCGGTGCAGAACTCCATCGCGCCCTCGAGATCCAGCTGCAGCGGCTTGGCCAGGGTCTCGAGCACGTCACCGGTGGCGGACCGCATATTGGTCAGCTTCTTCTCGCGGGTGACGTTGATGTCGAGGTCCTCGGCACGCGGGTTGATGCCGACCACGTGGCCCTCGTAGGTGTCGGCGCCCGGCTCCACGAAGAACTGGCCGCGGTCGGCCAGCTGGATCATCGCGAACGGGGTCACCGAACCGGCCCGGTCGGAGACCAGCGAGCCGGTGTGGCGGGCGCGGATCTCGCCGGCCCACGGGGCGTAGCCGTCGAACACGGCGTTGGCGATGCCGGTGCCGCGGGTCTCGGTGAGGAAGTCGGTGCGGAAACCGATCAGACCGCGCGAGGGAACGATGAACTCCATGCGCACCCACCCGGCCGAGTGGTTGCTCATCTGGACCATCTTGCCCTTGCGGGCGGCCAGCAGCTGGGTGACGGCGCCGAGGTACTCGTCCGGGCAGTCGATGGTCAGCTCTTCGAACGGCTCGTGGGTCTTGCCGTCGACGATCTTGGTGACCACCTGCGGCTTGCCGACGGTCAGCTCGAAGCCCTCGCGGCGCATCTGCTCGACCAGGATGGCCAGCGCCAGCTCACCACGGCCCTGCACCTCCCAGGCGTCCGGGCGGCCGATGTCGAGCACGCGCAGCGACACGTTGCCGACCAGCTCCTGGTCCAGGCGCGACTTCACCATGCGGGCGGTCAGCTTGTGGCCCGAGACCCGGCCGACCAGCGGCGAGGTGTTGGTGCCGATGGTGACCGAGATGGCGGGCTCGTCGACGGTGATGCGCGGCAGCGCGACCGGGTTGTCGACGTCGGCGAGGGTGTCGCCGATCATGATGTCCGGGATGCCCGCGACGGCGACGATGTCACCGGCCACGGCCTCCTCGCCGGGCTGACGCTCGACGCCGACGGTCTTGAGCAGCTCGGTGATGCGGACGTTCTTGACGCCGTCGCCGTTCATCCATGCGACGGTCTGGCCCTTCTTCAGGGTGCCGTTGTGGATGCGCACCAGGCCGATACGACCCAGGAACGGGGACGCGTCGAGGTTGGTGACGTGCGCCTGCAGGGTGGCGTTCGGGTCGCCCTTGGGGGCCGGGACGTACTTCATGAGGACCTCGAACAGCTCGTCGAGGTTCTCGGCGTCGGGCACCTGGCCGTTGTCGGGACGCTTGGTGGACGCGACGCCCGCGCGGCCGGAGGCGTAGAGCACCGGCAGGTCGAGGGCCAGCTCGGCGGCTTCCGAGGCCTCGTCGTCGAGGTCGGAGGCCAGGTCCAGCAGCAGGTCGTGCGACTCCTCGACGACCTCCTCGATGCGGGCGTCCGGGCGGTCGGTCTTGTTGACCACCAGGATCACCGGCAGCGAGGCGGCGAGCGCCTTGCGCAGCACGAAGCGGGTCTGCGGCAGCGGACCCTCGGACGCGTCGACGAGCAGCACGACGCCGTCCACCATGGACAGACCGCGCTCGACCTCACCACCGAAGTCGGCGTGGCCGGGGGTGTCGATGACATTGATTACGGTGACCGATCCGTCGGCATTATGCCGGTGAACAGCGGTGTTCTTGGCGAGAATGGTGATGCCCTTCTCGCGCTCGAGGTCACCGGAGTCCATCACTCGGTCGACGAGTTCGGCGCGTTCGGCGAACGCACCGGATTGCCGGAGCATGGCGTCGACCAGTGTTGTCTTGCCGTGGTCGACGTGCGCCACGATGGCGACGTTGCGGAACTCGACAGACGACACGTTTGATTCCTCCTGGTGAAAAGTCTGATGCCGACCCGGATGGGTCTCATGCGTGGGTAGGCCAACTTCGAGACATGGCGAACTCCACCGGGCATGCGGCGAGCTACATATTACGGGGCCGAGGAAATCACACGTTTAATGGGCTGAGGTTAGGTTAAGCTAACCAACATGGGCAAGGTGAAGGCGAAGGACGTCTCCGGCCTCAAGCCGAAGAAGAAATGCTGCCGCAAGAAGACCCGGTGCGTGAAGTGCCCGGTCGTCATCATGCGCATGAAAAAGGCCGAGGCCCAGGGCTGCTGCGGCAAGGAACTCAAGAAGTGCCTCAAACTCGCACGCGCGGCCTGAAACCGGAGTAGACCGGGTTCATGAAGCCCGCGCTGCTCTCCGACGACGACATCGCCAAGGCCCTCACCGAACTGCCCGAGTGGACCCGCGAAGGCGACAGCATCACCCGCACCATCGAGGCCACCTCGTTCCTGGCCGGCATCGAGCTGGTGCGCCGGGTGGCCCTGGCGGCCGAGGCCGCCGACCACCATCCCGATATGGATATCCGCTGGCGGCGAGTCACTTTCACGCTCTCGACGCACTCCGCGGGCGGCCTCACGCCACTGGATATGGCTCTCGCACGGGAGATCGATCGACTGCACGCGCAGGGGTGAGCCGGGCGAATCGCCCGACCGCGATCATCCAGCCGAACAACACCAGCACGCCGAGGGTGTTCGACGCGCCGAGCCAGGCCAGGTACCACGGACGCGAGATATCCCACATGTTCGTCTGGAGCGTGCCCAGCATCCACGGGATGCCGATGATCGTGTTGAACAGCCAGAACGCGCGCAGCAGGCCGGCGCCGACAGCATCGCGCAGCGGACCGTAGCGCAGCCACAGCACCAGCGGGATCAGGCAGATCCAGTGGTGCGACCAGGAAATGGGCGCGGCCATCATGCCGAACAGCTGCACGATCAGCAGCAGGCCCAGGCGATCGTCGGAACGCAGTGAGCGCCAGGCGAAGAAGGCCAGCACCGCCGTCACCAGCACCGCCGATTCCCACAGCAGCCCGGAGCCGATGTCGTGCCCGGCGATGCGGGTGAGCGCGCCGCGCAGCGACTGGTTGATCACCGAACCGACCGGGCCGATGCGATGCGGATCACCGACGAGCTCACCGAAGTATCGATCGGTTTCCTTGGGCGCCAGCAGAAAAGTCAGGCCGATGGTCCCGAAGAACGCCACCGCCGAGGCGACCACCGCGAGCCACTGCCGCCGGGCCACGAAGTACAGGCCGGTCACCGCCGGGGTCAGCTTGATACCGGCCGCGATGCCGACCAGCAGACCCGACAGCCACCACCGGGTGCTGCGCGCGGCGAGCATGGCCAGCAGCACGATGAACACGTTGACCTGGCCGTAGTCCAGGGTCGAGCGCACCGGCTCCAGCCACAGCCCGCCCGCGGTCCAGGCGACCGCGGCGGTGCGCCACCGCTGTTCGCGCATGGCTTCGCGGCCCACCATCATCTCCAACGCGATCCACACGATGCCGAACAGCGCCGCCGCGGTCGCCACCAGCCAGCCGACGGCTACGACGTCGAAGGGCAGAAAGTGCAGCGGATACAGCAGGAAGGCCGCGAAGGGCGGATATGTGAACGGCAGCGGAAATTGCGGGGAACGACTGGAATCGGTCCAGTCGTAAAGGTTTCCGTTGAACAGGTTCGCGGCGCCTTCGACATAGACGTGCAGGTCCACCAGGATCAGGTTGCTCGGCCAGAACAGCGCCCAGGCCAGGCGGACCAGTACCGAGATGCCCAATGCGGCGGTCGCCAGGTAGAAACGTCGATTCACGGCACGGAACTTTCGAGTCGGATGGATCACCGACCGGAGTTCACGGCTGGCGAATGCGGCTTGCGGAGTGTCGACAAGCGTAGTCGCGCAATGGAATAACGCGCGCAACCCCAAAATTCAGGGCAAGCGGCCCCCCGCGGGAATACTTATATCACCGGTCCGAGGACTCCCGCGCAGGTGACCGATTCACCGACCGATCGGAACCGGACCGCCCGGAGCGGATGATCCAGACGAAGAAAACCAGCACGCCGAGCGCGTCCACCGTGCCCAACCAGGACAGGATGCCCGGCCGCGAGATGGTCCAGATCGAGTCCTGGAAGAAGCCGAGCACCCACGGCACGCCGATCAAAGTCACAATCAGCCAATAGCCAGCTATCACTCGCGCGCCGGCCGCGTCCCGCAGCGGACCGTAGAGCAGCCACAGGATCACCGGGAGCAGCCAGATCCAGTGATGCGACCACGAGATCGGCGACACCATGAGCCCGAACAGCTGCACGATGATCAGGGTGCCGAGGCGGTCGTCGGAAGCCAGTGCGCGCCAGGCGAAGAAGGCGAGCACCGCCGTGACCAGCGCGGCCGCGATCCACAGCGGGCCCGACACCACATCGTGGCCGACCAGGCGGCTGAGCGCGCCGCGCAGCGACTGATTGGTCGCCGAACCGACCGGTCCGATGCGGTGGGCGTCGCCGAGCAGCTCCCGGAAGTACTTGTTGGTCTCCCCCGGCGTGATCAGGTAGGTCAGGCCGATGGTCCCGAAGAACACCACCGCCGACCAGATCGCGGTGAGCCAGCGCTTGCGGGCCGCGAAGTACAGCCCGGTCACCGCCGGGGTCAGCTTGATGCCCGCCGCGATGCCGACCAGCGCGCCCGAGATCCACCAGGTGGCGCTGCGCACCGCGACCATGGCCAGCAGCACCAGGAAGACATTGACCTGGCCGTAGTCGAAGGTGGATCGCACCGGTTCCAGCCACATGCCGATCGCGGTCCAGGCCACCGCGGCAGTGCGCCACTTCGGTTCTCCCATGGCCGCTTTGCCCACAAGCATCTCGAACGCCAGCCACACCACACCGAACAGCGCCGCCACCGTGGCCAGCAGCCAGCCGATGGCCACCACCGAGAAGGGCAGGAAGTGCAGCGGATAGAAGACCATGGCCGCGAAGGGCGGATAGGTGAACGGCAGCGGGAAGTCCGGCGTCTTGCTGGAATCGGTGTAGTCGTAGAGGTGGCCGCTGCCGAAGTTCGCCGAACCGTCGACGTAGACGTGCAGGTCGACGAAGTTCATGCCGTTGGGCAGCAGCAGCACCCACGCCAGCCGCGCCAGCACCGAAATGCCCAGTGCCGCGGCGGCGATGCGGAAGGGTCGATTCACAAGCCGCGTCGATTCACGGGCGGCATGGAGGCAAGGACGTGTCGATACACGGCACGGTCTTTCGTTCGGCGGGTCACGCATGCGGCCATCGGCTGGTCCCCGGGGGCACGGCCTCGACAAGCCTAGTCGTACCGCCGAATATGCCGCCCACCGCGCACCCCTCGCTGTAACATTTGCATCACTGACCCCATCTGTAACACGCTTTCTGGTCGCTCGTTCGATAGCGTCAGCTGATCTAGTTCGCCAAGATCGCGCCGTGGCTGTACAACTTGGCAGCCCGGTACCTAGAGTGGCGCGGAGCGATGGCTCCATCGCCGCTAGATGGTCCCTGAAGGTAAGGACGGCTACACCAGTGCTTCGCACCCGAGGATCGCGGTTCGCAATGTCCGCGCTGGCCCTGGCGGCCTGCGCCACCGTCGCCGTGCCGACGGCCTACGCGAAGCCCGCACCGGCACAGAATGTCTCGTCCATTCCGATGATCCCCGAAGGTGTTCCGGTCGACGCGCTCGCGTCACTGGTCCCCGCCATCATCGGCGCCGCGACCGGGCCCGCCGATATCGCCGACGCCGGCCCGAAGAACGCCATCCTGGCCCAGGCCAAGCAGCTGCTCGAGAGCAGCAACCTGCCCGCCCAGGTGAAGACCACCCTGCTCGCGGTCATCACCTTCCTCGACGGCAGCGGCGGTGGCGGCCCGGACATCCCGAAGGACGGCCCGGTCATCGCCCAGTTCCTGTGGCCGACCATCGGCAAGGGCTGCATCTCCTCCTCCGCCGACTCGGTGGGCACCGCGCTGGCCGTCCCCGGCCCGGCGCAGCTGCCCCCGCCCGGACCCGCACAGGGCCAGGCCGGTTTCGTCTTCACCGCGCTGGGCACCAAGCAGCCCACCGATGTGCAGGCGGCGCCGATGACGGTGCAGTGGCTGAACCTGGACACCCGCGCCAGCGGCACCATGAACCTGACCAACGAGCAGCACATCAACCCCGACGGCCCGGCCACCCTCTCGGCTATCGCCAATACCGGCAACGGCCGCGTGGTCGCCGTCGTCTCGGGTTCGCTGACCACCCAGGCCGATCCGGAGTCGCAGCCGATCACCTGCTCGTTCCTGCCGACCATCGGCTTCTTCACCGTCTAGCGGTCACCCGCCGGTAGCGAAGAATTCCGCCCCCGTTCTCCCCTGGCCTTCGCCGGGGGATGGCGGGGGCGAAATCGTTGGTGGGGGCG